>JAYUWA010000449.1:0-4055 GCA_043753795.1 Bacteroidota bacterium
ACAGTGAATTTATGTTCAGTTTCAAACTTGATTTGGATTAAGTGTTCAAGTTAATAAAAAGCATTTGGTCGGCAAAAAAATTATTTGAAAATGATATAAAAAATTTGTGCCAAGAGGGTTAAAATAATGCCGATTTTATGTCTATAATAAACAATAATTGGATAGAACAGGGCTTAATCTCGGCGGATAATCAGTTTCTTATTGAAACTTTGTTCGTTTATTATCAGACTTATTGTATAGACACCATCATTCAATTCAGGTGAAAGTTTTAACTGTTCAGAAGTATTATTGAGTTTTGAAAAAACAACCTGACCTGTTGAATTGGAAATAGTGATATTATAGCCTTCAGAACTAAATTCCTTGACTGACACAATAAAACTTGATGAAGCCGGATTCGGATAAACTAAGAAAAGTTCATCTTTTTTATGAGATCGTAATGCTATAATGTGAGAATTAGTTGAACTGTCGTCAAAATCTGTTTGCTTCAGCCGATAATAATTCAATCCTTCGGGTGCCCATACATCCAGAAAGCTATAACTGATTTCCTGAGTACTATTCCCGGCACCTTTTACCTGACCAATTGTATTAAAACTTTTACCATCTGCACTTCTTTCCACAGAAAAATAATTATTGTTCGTTTCAGAAGCAGTGATCCAATTCAACTGATTTCCTTTAGAGGTATACTCCCCGGTAAAAGACAGTAACTGAATTGGCAACGGTGTTACGATTTTTGTAAACCAGATCGGCGATGTCCAGGCTTTTTGTCCATCGGCTTGTGTGATTTCTGCATAATAATAATAAGTTCCGGAAGCAAATGTATGGGTGTAAACAAGTGAAGAACCGGCTACAGTTGTTAATACAGTCGGTGCAGTATTGCTTCCCGGCACGCCATAAAAAATTCTTATCTGAGTGATGCTTTCTCCATTCCCATCAGAGGTAGTAACGTTTATCGTTGGGTCAACAGTTTGAGTAACGATACTTCCCAATGGAAAAATGCCATTTATATTATATGTCAACCCCAAATTATAATCCTCAGTTGCGTAGAATCGCATATTCAACATCGCTTCTATAACATTGTTGACACTCATGGAAGGAGCAAGTATGGCTGTCCGGGCCTGACTTGATTTTCCCATCGTAATAGAATTGTGATTATCCAGATCCATCGTCGGTCCAAGGTGATAACCTTTTCCTAAAAGTGAATTCCAATATGTAATATTCGTACTTGTTGCCGGATCTGAATAAGTCACATTCGCTGAATTATAAGGACCATTCTTTAATGCTACGCCAACTATTGCATTGTCATACGCAGCATTGTATGCAGAACCAAGGAGATTACCGTAGTCAGTATTATTCGGGTGACAAAGAGTTGCGAAGGCTCCGGAAGTATTATTGATCACGTTGAACAATCCATTGTAATCTCCCTTTGCAACGAAAATATTATAGTTACCGGAATTCCATCCGATCAATTGGTTTACGCCATAAATGGCAACGTGTCCACCGGTAGAAATTGTTCCCCATTCCATTCCATACAATGCTGCGAAGCCGGGATTCACTGAAGAGTAAGTTGATGCTTCTGAAATACCGCTTGCATACAAAGCCGGCGTCATGATAGGGCCTTCATTGTGATTGTGATCGCTAATGCCCATGAAATCAAAATAACTTGCTGTATTTCCAATTGTATAGCAACAATCAGGACTTCCTGCGCCATTGCATAAATTGTCCATGTCGCCATCAGAATAATCTGAATGCGAATGTAAATTGCCAAAGTAAGTGGCATACGCTACAACAGGATTTGTTGTACCCGTAGTTGTATTAATCGTAATGAGATAATTTGTATTGCAACCGGTTCCGTTCATCTCGTAAACAGAAAAGAAATAGGCAGTACCAGGCATCAGGCCCAGCACATTTACACTTGTTCCCGTCCCTGAATAAACAATATAATCGCCGGGAGCAGTTGTACTGCCCAGACCGTAAGTTGCATTTGAAGTATAAGCTATACCATCCACGGGTGCGGATGTTACTGCACTTCCTCCTCTGCAAATTACAATACAATAAGCCCCATTTCCCCGTGTCCACGTTACATTCATGCTATTCGACATTGTCGATGAAACTGAAAGTCCGCTTGGTGCAACCGTTGGTTGACTTGCAAGAACACAACCAATTGTCGTTGCATTGCCAGTTGCCGGGCCGGTGAGAAAATTAGAAGTACATCCATTTCCATTAAATTCGAAAATTGAAAAATAATATGTAGTAGTAGCACTAAGACCGGAAATTGAAATGGTGTTTGCACTTCCACTGTATACTACAAATTCTCCTGCAGAAATTTGAGTTCCACTACCATAAGTTGTATTCGCATTGTAAACAGCTCCATCTACCGGAACTGCAGTTACTGCACTTCCACTTCTTGCAATGATAATACACTCCGTACCATTACCGCGCGTCCAGTTTAACGTCATTGAACTTGCTCCGATAGAAGTGAAATTCAAAGCAGATGATTGTGTTGTGGGCTGTACATCTATGATACACGCCGTAGGTATTCTGATGTTATCAAAAGTTCCGGCTTCTGTAGCACCGGTTGCATGATTCCATAGACATCCTAGGTACATTAAATCAAGTGCAGTATATGCTGAGTTACTTGCGGTACCGATTGTATTATAAGTCGCTAAGGCAGGATCAACAAAATTTGCTGTGACTGTTCCGAGATATAATGTCCAAACATCTCCAACCGGATTATACGTAACTTTTACTGTGAGGTAATCAGAACCAAAATCATTCGCAGGATTTATTACTGCTGAGAGTCCCAGATTAGATGATACTCCTCCGGCGAAACTTACCAGTCGGAGATTATCTCCACTTCCTGTATTTCCAAGAACTACAGCATACCCGCTTGCTGTGAGAAGATTGTTGGTTGTTGCTCCCAAAACAAAAGCGATTCCGTAATTTCCTGCATCAAATCCGGAAGGGTCGGCACGGGATTGACGCATATTGAATGCCCATTCGAGCAAACCGGTATTCGATGAAAGTACTGTGTTGTACATTGACGTAACGTCATACGTCACATAATCACGACCAGCCGTTGCGCTACTCATTCTTAAGGCATTCGTACTAATGGCTGCTGATGTTGGTGAAACAGTTTGCGTCTCAACCCAACTTAATCCGACTGTATTATTATTTGCACGGTTAAAATCATCCAATAATAACGACTGACTAAAACTATTGAAAGAAACCAAAAGTAATAGCATTGAAAAAAAAGAAACTATAGAATTCTTTACATTTTTACCGCTTGAAAACCGCATTGATTTGAATTGATTAGTAAGGACTTACAAATATACGTGCCCGCTGTTTAAAAGATGCTGTTTATTAAATGAAAATTGCTCAAAATATTGTAAAAAGCATGTTTTTGGAGGTGAAAAAAAAGGAAACTAAAGATTTATGCGCCTTTCGTTCAATTAATTGAAGCTTCTACGTGAATGACTACCAGAATAAATGCCTCTTTTTTTGCATCTTGTGACTGCTTAAATCTCCATTTTACTTTTCTATGAACGAACAAAATTCCGATCTCGTCCAAAAATCATATTCTTTGTTGGAGGTGATGAATTCAGTTCAATCGGTCGTGAAAAAAAATTACGAGTCGAGAAAATTCTGGGTGAAATGCGAATTGGTAAAACTCAACGTTCATCAGGCCAGCGGACATTGCTATCTTGAATTGGTCGATAGAAACGAATCGACTATGGTAGCTCAATGCAAGGGTATTATTTGGTCAGATTTTTATCAGATCATTCAGAAAAAATTTCGATCTACAATTAATGCTGAATTAGGTTCCGGCATGAAAGTACTTTTTCAGTGCAATGTTACTTTCCATCCTATTCATGGGTTTTCATTGTACGTAACAGATGTTGAACCTGCTTTCACATTGGGCGAAATGGCGAAAATGAAAAACGAAGCCATTCTTAAACTCCGACAAGAAAATATTTTTGATCTGAACAAGAAAAAAGTACTGCCGCTCTTACCAAAAAGAATTGCTGTAATATCTGTTGAAACCAGCAGAGGTTACC
>JAYUWA010000450.1:0-4053 GCA_043753795.1 Bacteroidota bacterium
GTTGAATTTAATAATTTAAGGTAATAACCAATTACATAATATTAAATTTATTGATATTGGATACTTAAATTTACATCATAAAAAAAGGACTGCAAAACCTGCAGTCCCATATTTTTTCTTTTTACTCCTAACTTTCTAATTGGACTTCAATATTCGTCTTCATTAAAAAAGAAATCATCTTTCGTCGGATAATCCGGCCAGATCTCTTCGATACTTTCATACGCTTCGCCTTCGTCTTCGAGTTCCTGAAGATTCTCGATTACTTCAAGAGGAGCGCCGGAACGGATTCCGTAATCAATTAACTCGTCTTTAGTCGCAGGCCATGGAGCGTCTTCCAGGTGTTGTGCTAATTCAAGGGTCCAGTACATATGAAATTATAAGTTTGTTTAATCTTTTTTTATTGGGTGGCAAAAGTATAAAAATATACTTCAAAACCTAGTGTAATATTTCAAGTAGGAGAAAATCATACTTAAATGCGGAAATGCTTGATTCAGAGGGAGTCATGATTAACTCCATTCTGACAATTTCTAAATTGGGGCTAATATAACCCGACACGTCAAACTTTGGCCTTCCAGGGAGTCTCTTCTGCCCCTAATTTCATGGTCAGGAACCGGGAGAGCACAAAAAGATAGTCGGATAAGCGATTAAGATATTTTATAATTAGCGGATTTACCGGGACATCAGAATTCAAAAGCACGGTCAGCCGTTCAGCTCTTCGGCATACACAACGGGCCACATGTGAACAGGAAACAGCCTGATGTCCGCCGGGAAGAACGAAAGATTTCATTTCCGGCAATATTTTTTCCATTTCATCCATAGCATTTTCCAACTCGGAAATATTTGCTTCCTGAAGTTCCGGCAGTTTCATTTTAGAAGTCGCCGGATCAGCGGCCAGATGTGAACCAATTGTAAAAAGTCTGTCTTGTATGTCGATCAATAAATTCTTATCCGCAATTTCTCCCGAAAGATCTCTGACCCAACCAATGTAAGAATTGAGTTCGTCGACGGTGCCGTAAGCATCAATTCTCAAAGATGCTTTAGAAACCCTCGTTCCACCAATAAGTGATGTCATTCCTTCATCACCTTTTTTTGTATAGATTTTCATTTCAGTTCAATTGATTTTTAAATCTTCTTTTACGAAAGCATCATTCTGCAGATCTGATTCGATCATACCATCCTTTATTCTTACGATCCGATGTGCATGTCTGGCAATGTCTTCTTCGTGAGTAACAACAATGATCGTATTGCCTCTTTTATGGATATCTTCGAACAGATTCATGATCTCATCAGAAGTTTTTGAATCGAGATTTCCGGTAGGTTCATCGGCAAGTATGATCGATGGATCGTTGACCAATGCCCGTGCAACTGCAACACGTTGTCTTTGTCCACCACTAAGTTCATTTGGTTTGTGCGTCATCCGGTCCTGCAAACCAACATCTGTAAGTGCCCGCGTCGCTCTTTCATTTCTGTCTGCTTTCGATACACCGGCATAAACCAGTGGAAGAGCAACATTGTCAAGTGCATTACTTCGCGGAACAAGATTAAATGTCTGGAAAATAAAACCGATCTCCTTGTTTCTGATTTCCGCTAGTTCATTGTCTGACATCTTACTTACTTCACTTCCGTTCAGGTAATAAGTTCCGGCAGACGGAGTATCCAGACAACCGATGATATTCATCAGAGTAGATTTACCCGAACCCGAAGGACCCATCAACGCAACATATTCCCCTTTAAAAATCGACAGATCGATCGAACGCAATGCATTCACATTTTCAGTCCCGATAGTATACTTTTTTGCAATGCCTTTAAGTTCAAGAAGTGCTTTTGGTGTCATAAAATGTGTAGATATGGAGTGGCTAAAGTAAGAAGTATTTGGTTACAGAAAAGTTATTTTCCTGTTGTGTTTTTTGATAGGTCAAAGGTTAAGGGTCAAAGGTCAATGCTTCTCGTAAATTATCACCTTTGATTTGAGATTTTAAATGAAACTATAATCTAGGAAAGTCAGAGTTCAGAGGTCACGAGATACAGCTTCGAATAAAGTATTTATTATTATTTTCTGTGGTCACGTCAAATATTCCAGTCCTAGATGCTAAATGATTTGAAGAAGGTTGTAAATAGCCATGACCTTTGACCTTTGACCTCTGACCTAAAGAACATACTACCTTACCGATGAAACCCAAACTTTCTACCCTTGACGCTGCCCTCAATACTTCAACTGAAAATGCTGCTTCAATATCCCGCTCCTAAAAAAAACTATCCCGAGTTTGTATAGGTCAATGCTGATCTTTACTTCAGGGTTTTGAATGATCGTATCCCAGGCAGTTTTCATTTCGCGGCTCCAGTAAATGTCATCGAAAATGAAAACGGTATCATTTGTTTTTTTTCTCAGACATTGATTGAAATAATCAAGCGTGGGTTGTAATCGGTGGTTGCCGTCGAAGTAAACAAGATCAACGTAATCCATTTTGTCCAAAGCAATTGGCAATGTTGCTTTAAAGTCGCCGGTGATAAGTTCAATATTGCTGCAACGCATTTTATCAAAATTCTCTTGTGCAATTTGTGCAATTTGCGGACAACCTTCCAGTGAAATGAAATTACTTTTCTTAGCTGCATTTGCAATGTAGAGTGATGTAATTCCCAACGAAGTCCCGAGTTCAATGATATTTTTCGCATTCGAAAAATTGACCAGACGAAAGATCAGTTGCGAATATTTTTTTTCCTGCAATGAATTTTTTGCGATCTCACTGACTTTTTTTTTTGTTCGATTTCCGGTACTTCCTGCACCAAGATCAGTAACAGAAATTAATCTGTCGTCATCAAATAATTTCAGCCGTAAAGCTTCAAGTGCATCAAAACAGTAGTGGGGAGTCTGGTCGCGGATCACATTATTCAGCAGGTCGAAAACGAACGGAGAATGGATATCATGTGCAGTCCCGCCTTTGATCCGGTATTTCAAAAAATTGGTGACAGCAAAGAGTTTATCCACTTTGCGAATTTAAACATTCCGGCGAAATTTTTTGATTAATTCGACGAAGTAAAATTTTAAATTGAACTTGTGGAATTTCCCCTTAAAAAGCTGACATTCAATCTAAATCCTCTGTTTAAATCATTTTCAAATCTCTATTCTCAAATTCCTATTATCTGACTGTGTTTTGCAATTAAAATA
Source organism: Bacteroidota bacterium (assembly GCA_043753795.1). Classification (GTDB taxonomy): domain Bacteria; phylum Bacteroidota; class Bacteroidia; order AKYH767-A; family 2013-40CM-41-45; genus JADKIH01. The sequence continues at coordinate 3,167 of JAYUWA010000450.1, forward strand.
TCGACGGTTTTTATTTCCATTAGTAAGGGATTTTTTTAATTTTGCAATGCATTTTTAAAAGCCTTATGAGTTACATAGAAAACATACATGCCCGTCAGATCCTGGATTCAAGAGGAAACCCGACGATTGAAGTAGATGTGATCACTGACGCCGGAGTTGTCGGCAGAGCAGCAGTGCCAAGTGGCGCTTCTACCGGAATCCACGAAGCTGTTGAATTAAGAGATGGTGACAAGAAAAATTATCTTGGTAAAGGTGTATTGAAAGCTGTTCATAATGTCAACAAGCTTTTGAATGATGAGTTGAAAGGATTTCCTGTTTCTGAACAAGGTGTGATCGATGCAAGAATGATCGAACTCGATGGAACGGAAAATAAATCGAATATAGGTGCGAATGCAATTTTAGGTGTAAGTCTGGCCGCTGCAAAAGCAGCAGCCATTGAAACCGGACAACCACTTTACAGATACGTTGGCGGAGTAAATGCCAATATGCTTCCTGTGCCAATGATGAATATTCTTAATGGCGGTTCGCATGCAGACAATAGTATCGACTTTCAGGAGTTTATGGTAATGCCTGTAGGGGCTTCGTCATTCTCGGAGGCGTTGAGAATGGGAACAGAAGTGTTTCATCATCTGAAAGCAGTGTTGAAGAAAAAAGGTCTTTCAACAAACGTTGGTGATGAAGGTGGATTTGCTCCGAATATGAAATCAAATGAAGAGGCAATGCAATCTGTATTGGATGCAATTGGTGAGGCTGGCTATACTCCGGGAAAAGATATTTACATTGCCTTGGATCCGGCAGCATCAGAATTTTTTGATGCGAAAGAAGGAAAGTACATTTTCAAAAAATCTACCGGTGATAAATTAAGTCCGGCAGAGATGGCAGCATAT
>JAYUWA010000451.1:0-4029 GCA_043753795.1 Bacteroidota bacterium
GTGTCAGGGAAACTTCATCCCGAACGACAAATTTGGATGGCAAGATCTTTCATCTTACTAGGTTTATATATAGTCACACGCCTCGTGGCGCACCAGATCGCGCAGATTAAGGCGCAGATAAAATCGCAGATCTTGTGTTCCAATAATTCACTGCTATTGCAAGAAAAACGACCAGGTATAATTTCGACGAACACTAACTGCGCCCTTATCTGCGCCTAAATCTGCGGGATCTGCGGGATCTGCGGGAGAAAAAATTATTACCAGGCTTGCTGAAAATTTGCATATGTCAGGTTCTTAGAATACGCAGACTACGCAAGTCTGCGGGAAATAAATAGCGCTGATATTCCCCCAGATAATTGACAAACTGAAATCGAAGCTTCAATCCGAAATCCGCAATCTCTTATTGTGTGTTTACAATAATATTGGAGGTCTTCACTGTATTACTTGCATGCAATCCACGGTCATAAATAAAAATTTCATAGTAAAAAGTATCATTATCAAGTCCGACATTAAGTGGTAATTCTCTTTCAATCTCCCCTTTAAGGGCTTTGTTACTCCCTTCCGGAGTAAGATATGGAATCCGTGCACTGATATCTACTGTGTCTACTGTCCAGACACCATTGATCAGATGAAAGGTCTTTACTTTAAAATTAGTATAATATGGATTCGTTGCATCAGCAGGAATATCAAAGATCGGGTCATTTAATCCGGACTCGGGATTGTGATAACCAATATCTCCATCTCCATCTGTAAACCCAATTGTTACCAACAAATATTGATCATTACCATTCACATCTTTCACACCAACTATTTTTTTGAAATCAATGGATGGTATAATTGGATATTCCAATGGCTTTTTACATGCACTGAAAACAAAAGCTGAAATACAGATTACGGCTAAGATTCTTCCGAGGCTTTTCATAGACTATTTTGAAAGTATAAATTTAAAGAATATTTCGTTTATTACTAACGAAAATTTCTGATTCCTTATTTTACAAATATACGACTCCTAATGGCACTATTGCTTCCTATAAAAAATGTTAAGCCACAGTTTGGTAAAAATTGCTTTTTAGCCCCTAATTCGACCGTTGTAGGCGATGTTATAATGGGCGATGATTGCAGTGTATGGTTCAATGCTGTCATCCGTGGCGACGTTAACAGTATTCGTATAGGCGACAAGGTCAATATTCAGGATGGTGTAATTGTTCACTGCACCTATCAGAAAGCAAAAACCAGTATTGGCAATAATTGCAGTATCGGTCACAACGCCATCGTTCACGGGTGTCATTTGCATAACAATGTTCTTATCGGCATGGGTGCAATTGTTATGGACCATGCAATTGTAGAAGCCTTTTCAATCGTTGCCGCCGGTGCCATTGTTCTGGAAAATACAATTGTAGAAAGCGGCTTCATTTATGCCGGAGCTCCTGCCAAAAAAATAAAACCGATTTCTGACGAACAAAGAAAATTACTCGAGCTGCTGCCCGATCGGTATGTGATGTATGCGGAATGGTTGAAGTAGTAAACGGGTTATGAGTTTGGGAAGGAGTTGGTTTGGGTAAGTGGAATGTTTAATCACAAATGGTCAGAGGTCAAAGGTCAAAGGTCACGTTGTTATATATCAAACTTTGTTCTGAAATTTAAACTTTGAAAAAATAAATAGTTGTCGACATAAAGCTACAAGCGCCGTTCAACTATTTCCAAAAATCCAGTTTCTCCAGATGAATCTTATTCTTGAAAAAGAAACGGGTGCTTTCTTCGAATGATTTTGTGAAATCTGAAACGTAGAAATGATGAACGGGATTTTTCTTTTTACTGAGAAGATTATTTTTTTTCAGAGTTGCTTTAACATTATCTGCAACAACTCCGGCTGTATCTATAATATTTACACCGCTTTTATAATACTCTTCAACTTCAGGACGGATAAGCGGATAGTGAGTACAGGCAAGTATCAATGCATCGATCTTTGCAAGTTTACGGCTCGATAAATAAGAGGCAATGACTGACCTTGAGATCTTATTATTGAAAAAACCTTCTTCTATCATTGGTGCAAGAAGCGGCGTTGCAAGAGATGCTACATCCTTTTTTGATGCTGCTTTGATCTTCTTTGCATAGATATCACTTTTGATCGTGCCTTTTGTTCCGATCACTCCTACTTTGTGAATAGACTTTGTATGCGTGACCAGATCAACAACAGGATTTATTACATCAACAACAGGAATTTTTCCACCGACAAAATCGACAACAGTTTCATAGGCAATAGAACTTGCCGTATTGCAAGCGATGACGATCATCTTGCAGTTTTTCTGCATTAAGAATTGCGCAATACGGATAGCATAATATTTAATTGAATCAGGTGACTTATCACCATACGGCAAATGGGCAGTGTCGCCAAAATAGACTAACGCTTCGTTTGGAAGAACTTTCTGAATTGCATTAGCAACAGTTAGTCCGCCAATACCTGAATCAAAAACTCCAATTGGCTGTGATGAAAGGTCAGCGGCCTTATTTTTCTTTACCGGCATAGGCCTCGAAATTAATAATTAATCTCTAATAACTAATAATGAATAATGAATAATGCTGAGGCTCTATTTACTTCTTTTCTGATTAAACTTAATTGGTTATTAATTAATTGCTACAACTTCGTTCTTTTTGGGACTTACTTCGAAAGGTAGATTTTCTGTGATAAGATGACAGAGTTCGTTGATCAGTTTTTTTCTAGGATAGCTGTCTACTGTGACTAATGAAATTTCTCTGACTGGCTTTGGATTGGCAAACTCGTGAAGCTTTGATTTTTGTTTTGCAGTCATTGTAAGCGTCGCGAGTCTGGGCACGATCGTAATTCCTGCCAGTTTATCGACAAGCTGAATCAATGTTTCAATACTGCCGGCTTCATATAGCAAATTACTATTCGTTGCCTCCATTTTCTTCAATTCACATAAATTAAAAACCTGGTTACGCATGCAATGACCTTCTTCCAGTAACCAAAGTTGGTTAATGTTTAATTCGCCCGGTAAAACATATTTCTTCCTCGACTGCAATTCATTCTTAGAAGCATAAACAAAGAACTCTTCATTAAAAAGTTTTATTTCTGTCAAACCGGTTTCCAGCAATGGTGTTGCCAGGAGAGCAGCGTCAATCTCACGACGTTTTAATTTTGGAATGATCTCCTCAGTAGTCATTTCCTTCATATGCACTGAGAGCAATGGGAACTCAGCAGTGAATTGTTTTATAAATAACGGTATAAGGTAAGGCGCTAAAGTTGGAATGACAGCCAGATGAAATTCACCTGTAATTTCACCTTGCAGTTCCTTCGCATAGCCTTTCATTCTGTTCAAATCAGATAAAACTGTTTTAGCATGTATGATCAACTGTTCCCCTTCTTTGGTAGGAACCACCGGTTGCTTGCTGCGGTCAAAAATCTGTACGCCCAGCTCTTCCTCCAGTTTCCGGATCATCATACTTAAAGTTGGTTGAGTCACAAAGCACTTTTCTGCTGCTTTTGCGAAATGCCGGGTAGCGTCAACGGCTACAATATATTCCAGTTGCACAATGTTCATAGACAGAATCTATACAAAGATAGATAATATCGCTTTCATTTATAAACATATTTAATCAATATTTGTGCTGAATATCATTTCACATTCGCAGACTTAAATGTAAATTGTGAATCTGAATAAATGCCTGATAAAAGTGGATTAATCAGAATAAATCATCCAATTAAAAATAATTATTATAACTATGAAAGAACAGGAAGACAACAAAACAACCTTAGCTGATGTCAATACCAGTGAAGCAAAATGCCCTTTTCACAGCGGAGCTTTAAAAACAAGTGCAGGTGGTGGTACACGCAATCGTGATTGGTGGCCGAACCTTTTAAAGTTGAATATTCTTCGTCAGTATTCATCATTGTCAAATCCGATGGATGAAAAATTCAACTATGCTGAAGAATTCAAAAAATTAGATCTGGCAGCAGTAAAGAAAGACATCTTTAATGCAATGACCGCTTCACAGGATTGGTGGCCTGCG
>JAYUWA010000452.1:0-4023 GCA_043753795.1 Bacteroidota bacterium
GCACCACGATCAGCAGCCATATCGATCACTGCGCGTTGTTTTATTTCCCACACTGTTTTGTAGATCTCTTTCAGGTCAGCAGGAATTTCTGCAATGCCTTGTATTGATCCGTTATCAGCGATGATCTTGTTCTTCATGTTATCATTCCACAAATTCAGTTTCACAAGATCTTTAAGTAAGTGCTTGTTCACGATCGGGAATTCACCACTTAACACACGACGACTGTAAATATTCGATGTGTATGGTTCGAAGCATTCGTTGTTTCCAAGGATCTGCGATGTACTTGCAGTCGGCATCGGAGCTAACAACAATGAATTACGCACACCGTATTTTTTCACTTCTTCTTTCAACACATCCCACTCCCAGCGATTCGATGGAACAACATTCCACATATCGTATTGGAAAATCCCTTGCGATACCGGTGAACCTTCATACGTTTCGTAAGGACCGTCTTGCTTGGAAAGATCTTTCGATGCAGTCATTGATGCATAGTAGATCGTTTCGTGAATATCTTTATTCAACTGACGTGCTTCATCGCTGTCGAAAGGCATACGCATTAAAATAAATGCATCTGCCAGTCCCTGCACACCGATTCCGATCGGGCGGTGACGCATGTTACTCTTGCGGGCAGCTTCGACAGGATAATAATTGATGTCAATTACTTTATTTAAATTCTTTGTGATCACATACGTGATATCAAATAATTTCTGATGATCGAATTTATTGTTGATCACAAAACGCGGTAATGCAATCGATGCAAGATTACAAACAGCGATCTCATCAGGTGCTGTATATTCAACAATCTCTGTACAAAGATTTGAACTCTTAATTGTACCAAGATTTTTCTGGTTGCTCTTTTCATTACATGCATCTTTGTAAAGCATGTAAGGAGTTCCTGTTTCAATTTGTGATTCAAGAATTGCAAACCAAAGTTCTTGTGCTTTTATAGTTTTACGTGCGCGACCTTCTGCTTCGTATTGAGCATAAAGAACACGGAATTTATCACCATAACATTCGTCAAGACCCGGAGCTTCATTCGGACAGAACAAACTCCACTCGCCGTCTTGCTCTACTCTTTCCATGAATAGATCAGAGATCCACATAGCAAAGAAAAGATCACGAGCGCGATTTTCCTCTTTACCATGATTCTTTTTCAATTCTAAGAAGTCGAAAATATCTGCATGCCAAGGTTCAATATAGATGGCGAATGAACCTTTACGTTTTCCACCGCCTTGATCTACGTAACGTGCAGTATCATTGAAGACACGTAACATCGGAACGATACCGTTTGAAGTACCATTCGTTCCGCGGATATAAGAGCCGGTTGCACGCACATTGTGAATACTTAGTCCGATACCACCTGCAGACTGTGAAATTTTCGCACAGTTCTTAAGTGTATTATAAATTCCGTCGATACTATCGTCTTCCATTTGCAACAGGAAGCAAGAGCTTAACTGTGGTTTCGGTGTACCTGCATTAAAAAGTGTTGGTGTTGCATGAGTGAACCAGCGCTCGCTCATTAAATTATAAGTCTCAACAGCCGATTCAATGTCTTCTTTGTGAATACCGATAGCCACACGCATGATCATGTGTTGCGGACGTTCAGCGATAGCTCCGCGGATTTTCAGTAAGTATGATTTCTCCAGTGTTTTGAAACCGAAATAATCATAACCGAAATCGCGGTCGTAGATGATCGTTGAATCCAGGAAATCTTTATTCTTCTCGATGATAGCATATACATCATCAGCAAGCAATGGAGCTTTCTTTCCTGTTTTCGGATCGATATATTCAAAAAGGTCTTTCATCGTTTCGCTGAAAGACTTCTTTGTATTTTTATGTAAGTTACTCACAGCGATACGAGCTGCAAGAATTGCATAATCAGGATGACGAGTCGTCATTGAAGCTGCAATTTCCGCTGCCAGACTATCCAGTTGCGATGTAGTCACTCCGTCATAGATTCCTTCGATAACCTTTTGAGCAACAGCAAAAGTATCTACGTGTTCAGACAAACTGTAAGCCAGTTTCTGAATCCGTGCCGTTACTTTATCGAAGCGAACGGCTTCTTTTCTTCCATCTCTTTTGTGTACGAACATTTTCTTGGTATTGTAGGTGGTGAGTAGTAGGTGTTATTCGTTATTTGTTTTTCGTCTTTAGTCTTTCGTGTTGTTCCGGTAAAGTAACCGGATGCTTTTTAGGCATTACTCATCGAAAGACTAAAGACGAGAAACGAAAAACGCAATATCAAAAGTCCTCGTCGAGCTTAAACAAATTCTCCGACTGTTGTTGACCAACAGAAGCTTTTTTGTATTCGCTCACTCGTTTTTCGAAGAAGTTTGTTTTTCCCTGAAGAGAGATCATCTCCATGAAATCAAACGGATTCGTGCTGTTGTAAATTTTATCACAACCAAGAGAAACCAACAGACGATCTGCTACGAATTCAATGTACTGACACATTAATTTTGCATTCATACCAATTAAAGAAACCGGAATTGCATCCGTTACAAATTCATGTTCATTTTCTACAGCATCACGAATGATGGCCTGAACTGTTTCTTTAGGAAGTTTATTTTCCAACATGCTATAAAGAAGACAAGCGAAATCGCAATGCATCCCTTCGTCGCGGCTGATGAATTCGTTAGAAGTACATAGTCCCGGCATCAAACCACGTTTTTTCAACCAGAAGATCGAACAGAATGATCCTGAGAAGAAAATTCCTTCTACTGCAGCAAAAGCGATCAAACGCTCTGCGAAGGAGCCGTTTTGTATCCAGCGAAGAGCCCATTGAGCTTTTTTCGTCACACACGGCACTGTATCTATTGCATGAAGAAGATGTGTTCTTTCAGCAGAGTCTTTTACATAAGTATCGATCAGCAATGAATACATTTCAGAATGGATGTTTTCCATCATGATCTGAAAACCGTAGAAACAACGTGCTTCCGGCAACTGGACTTCATTCATGAAGTTGATTGCTAGGTTTTCGTTTACAATTCCATCACTGGCAGCGAAAAAAGCAAGAACGTGTTTAATGAAATGACGTTCATCGTTCGACAATTTTTCCCAATCCTTTTGATCTGCCTGCAAATCGACTTCTTCGGCAGTCCAGAAACTCTGAACTGACTTCTTATACATGTCCCAAATCTTTGGGTAGTTGATCGGGAAAAGCACAAAGCGATCTTTGTTTTCTTCTAATAATATTTCTTTCTTCATTTTTACTTTAAAAAAGCGGTTATTAAATTTTGTTAGTTCTAATTAGAGGTGACGATGCCCTGCCTCTTTCTATCGGTTTTTTTAAAAAATCCGCCGACCTGAAAGAGAAGTATTCTCTTATCCTTTAAATTTCTTTTGAATTATCGGTTTATTTACTCCCCGATCACTTGAACAAAAATTCTTTTTTTTAAAATCATACGCAAGCACAATCTTGTATATTTAATAACAATTATGCACCTCTGTATGTTTGTAAATCGGATGTAAGCTCCGAATCCCTTATCAGACAAGCGTTTCAAGCGTTTTGAACAGATTTTGTTTATAACTCACACTTGCATTTTCATGTTTGGTATTGAGAGCTCCAAAGAAAAATTTTTTGTGTTGATAGTCAACATAGATACAAAAATGTGAATAAGTAAAACAAAAAAAGTGAGTAAATATTCTTACTTAAGACAGAATGAAAGCTTCGTGAAATTCATGTAATTTTTGAGATTATTATCAATGACGTTATTTTGATTTCTGGATTTTATTTCTCTGTTGATAGGATATTTCGTAAACATGTGCGACCTCTTCGAGGTGGAGTTCGTCGGGCATTATGCTTTCTACAAATCCGGGTGGTGCGGGTTTGGAGTTTACTGGCGGTCTGGAAATTTGATGAATTAATAGAATTGGACTTTAGATTTTTTTGAAATTTTCTTCATATAAATAAATGTTTTACATAACCTGTTGTTCGAAATTCAAAATGTTCGCCCTTCGACTTCGCTCAGGGACCGTGGGTTTTGGGCAGATATGTGTGAATTTTTTGCGAAGAAAATTCCC
>JAYUWA010000453.1:0-4021 GCA_043753795.1 Bacteroidota bacterium
CAAATTTCCGAGCAGGGAAAAAAATGTATCATATTAATGCAATCAATATCGTTTCACAAACAGAAAATGGAATCAGAACGGTAGATATATTGTCCGACAATCTCGATGCCCGTTGCAGAGGAGTTTTTGAATTCGCAACACTTGATGACGCTTTTAAAGAAATTTTACCCAGGTATCTCCCGTCTGTGATCTTACCTCAAAAGTCATTTAAGAGCAATCAGAATTTCACGTACGATATCAGACTGAAAAACTTAAATGTAATTACCGAAAACTTCTTGCCTTCCTGGGATTTTGCTCCTAATACAACTTTATCGGGAAACTTCAACAGTAATCAGTATGATTTTGAACTGGCAATAAAGACTCCATATGTAAGATATAAGACTTTCATTTTTGAAAATTTACAGATAGGTGCTGATGCAGACAGAGAAAGAATGAATTTAACTGCGAATGCATTGCGAATTCTTGGAACTGATTCAGTGACTTTGATCGAGATCCCGGCATTGAGTGCAGTAGCACGAAATAATAAAGTGAAATATTCCCTTTCACTGGCCGACAGAGATACATTTATAAACAGAGCCCGACTTTCCGGCAATTTTGATTTCATGAGTGCTACTAAATTTTCAATGCATGTCGATAGTAGCTTATTGGTAATTGAGAATCAGCAATGGAACCTAGACAGCGGAAATTATATCGGAATTGATACATCATCGATTGTGGCAAGAAACTTATTTTTCAATAATGGAACTGAATCAGTAACTGTTGAAGGAACAGTCAGCAAAATTAAAACCGATAAGTTGAATCTGGGTTTGCAGAATTTTGACATCAATCACATCAATACTATTTTCAAACAAGATAAAAATTTTCTTGCAGGAATTATGAATGGGGAAGTGCATGTTTCAGACCTTTATAATAAACCTCAACTTGAAACTGAATTAATGATCTCCTCATTCAGGGTTTATGGTGATACGATTGGAAATATGTCTATCCGCTCATCTTATAATAGCGAGAAGAATGTAGTCAGCTCATCAGTAAATGCAATTCGTGGAACGGCAAAAATTATTGACATCAAAGGAGATTATTTCCTGAATAAAGAAACTGATAATATCGACTATACGATTAGGCTCGACAATCTATACATACATCCAATCGAGAAATACATAGAAGGCGTTCTGAAAGATGTATACGGAAAAGTTTCTGCTAATCTGGAACTGAAAGGAACGTTCTCCAAACCACTTTTCAATGGCACAATCGATTTGAATAAAGTAAGTCTATTGATCGATTATCTGCAGACTCATTATAGTTTTACTTCATCCGCCAAAGTAAAGGATAATGTTATTCTAATCAATGATCTGACGCTTGTTGATGAAAATAATAGCGAGGCTATATTGAATGGAAAAGTTACTCATAATTATTTCAGCGATTTCAGGTTTGATGTTGAAATGGTGGCTGATAAATTTCAAGTCCTGAAAACCACGGCAAAAGATAATTCATTGTACTATGGAGTAGCGAACGGTTCAGGCTATGCGCATTTTTATGGTCCGATTGAAAATATGAATATGGATATTTCATTGAGTCCTGCCCGTGGAACAGTAGTGAATATTCCTTTGAATACAGCAAGTGATCTGAGTCGCAGTGAGTACATCACCTTTATTGATAAATCAAAAGACTCAACAGCACGAGCTATTTCCGCTAATCAGGTAGATCTTTCAGGCGTAAAGTTAAACATGAATCTTGACATGAATAGGAACGCTGTGATCAACATCATCTTCGATGAGAAGATCGGTGATGTGATTTCCGGAAGTGGAACAGGAAGTTTGAAACTTGATATCAATACCGCAGGAAATTTCAATATGTATGGAACTTATACAATTGAAAAAGGAGATTACCTTTTCACATTGCAGAATCTGATTAACAAGAAATTTACCATTGACGATGGAAGCAGGATAACGTGGGCAGGAGATCCTTATGAAGCGAATGTTGATCTTTCTGCTGTTTACATTGTAAATACGTCGTCGCTTTACAACTTACTTGCAGACAGCAGCTATAAGCGACGTTTGCCTGTTGAATTGAGATTGTTGCTCACAAACAAGTTAATGAACCCAACGATCAATTACGATATCAAAGTTCGTGGACTTGATCCGACTGCAGAAGGAATTGTCAGAACGATCTTGAATTCGGAACAGGAGATCAGTAAACAAATGTTTGGGTTGCTTGTCTTTAACCAGTTCATTCCACAAACAGGCCCTGGACAAGTAGGAAGATTAGATGCAGGGGCAGGAGCAGGAGCGAGTGCCAGTGAACTTTTAAGTAATCAGGTTAGTAACTGGCTTGGACAATTAAGTAAAGATGTAAATCTGGGATTCAACTATAGAGCCAAGGATACCTACTCAAGCGATGAAATTGTATTGATGGTAAGTAAGTCCATTTTCAACGACCGACTTACTGTTGAAGGTAACGTTGGGTACTACACAACCACACAAAGTTATGCTAACAGCAATGTAGTTGGAGATTTTAACGCTGAATATAAAGTCAGCGAAGACGGCCGGTTCAGAGTTCGCGGTTTCAGGCGCTCCAATGCTGATAACATCATCAGTTATTCTCAATCACCATATACTGAGGGACTAGGTGTATTTTACAGAAAAGAATCCAACAACCTGGGTGAATTATTCAGACTGTGGCGAAAAAAGGAAAAGAAAGAAGAAAAGCCGCAGACCATTGTTCCATAAAATATAAGACGAATTATTTTCAAGTATGAACTTAAAGCTGAACAATCATAAAGTGTTTCTCATAGGAGTAGGATTAATTATTCTATTCATGCTGTTAAACAGATTGCAGTTTTATGTAGGAAGCGAAACAGCAAAAGGAACTGTTGTAGGTTTCATAAAGAATAAAGGCAGAAATCCAAAGTTTTATCCTCTTATAAGTTTTGAAGCAAACGGAGTTGAATATAGAGTAAATGGATTAAAGGATCTTGATGTGAACACAGGAGATATTGTTGAAATGATATATCAACCTTCTGATCCTGCAGGTGCCGTTGTAAATAATTTTCAAGGTTTCTGGATCTATCCGATCTTATTCTGTTTTATTCCGTTCATCTTTTGGGTGTCGTTTGTATATTCGTATATCACCCCTAAGGAATCCTTATTTATCAGCGTAGGAAAAAAAGATGAAGATGACCCTGGAAATTTTAAATACGTCAGGTTTAATAAGGGAATTGATAGTAAGAAATAGGAATTTTACTAAATTCGCTAAATTAGTTCGTTAATTATAAATCTATTCTCATGAAACTAAAAATCCTGTCAATTTCTGTTCTTTTTTTGTCACTTGCATTTCTATCATTTGATCTTCCTAAAGGCTGGTTTGCTGCCGGAAGTAAACCTGATAGTTATGAAATGGGAGTGGAAAAAGGCAGTGCCGCAGACGGTTCAAATGCTGCAACGATAAAATCCATTGAAAAAAAGATAAACGGTTTTGGTACTCTTATGCAGGATGCCAAACCCGGAAATTATTTAGGGAAAAGGATCCGGTTAAGCGGTTCAATAAAAAGTGAAAAAGTTGACGGCATGGCAGGGCTGTGGTTACGTGTCGATCAGGCGAACTCAAAAGTACCGTTGTCGTTTGATAATATGTCCGACAGAAAAATTAAAGGCACTACTCCTTGGACAAAATATGAAATCGTACTTGATGTACCACTCAATGCCTCCAATCTTGCTTATGGTGCATTGTTAACGGGTACCGGACAAATTTGGTTTGACAATTTGCAATTTGATATTGTTGACAGTACAATAAGTGTTACCGGAAAGAATATGTCAAATTCTTCACCTGCCAATTCCGAACCTGTTAATTTAGATTTTGAAAAATAATTTTATTCACGAAATAAAAATCAGTTATGCCTGACTTTACAATGATCACCACTAGCACTTCACTTGAAAGTTACAAAGTGGTAACGTGCAGATGACTTTTAGGACCATAGTCATTGTAAAAGGCCAGGGTTTATTTACTTACGTGAAGTAGAAATACC
>JAYUWA010000454.1:0-4011 GCA_043753795.1 Bacteroidota bacterium
ATCATAACTTTTAATGTTGAAAAATCTCTTTTGATCGATTTCAATAGTTCCAATCCTGTCATTCCCGGCATATTGATGTCGCTTAAAACTAAAACAACATCAAATGGATCGAGTTTTTTAAGGAAGGCAAGAGCATCTTCGCCACTGAAAGCGAAATTGATCATCACTTCATTGCTTTTAACTTCTTTGCGAAAACGTTGAGTGAATAACATTTCCACATCCTGCTCGTCGTCGACTATTAATATTTTGATCATGTTTATTTTTCTAAAATTATTTTATTCAAGCAGGTAATGTGATCAGGAATTCTGTAAACTCTCCTGTTTTTGAATTTACAACTAATGATCCATTATGCACCTTTACAATTATATCATAGCTGATCGATAAACCTAGTCCTGTTCCTTGTCCTGTTGGTTTAGTGGTAAAGAATGGATTAAAGATCTTGTCTTTGATATCTTCAGGAATACCATTTCCATTGTCACGGATACTGATGAAAACTTTATTATTCTCAAAAGAGGTAGTGATTGAAACTTTAGGTTGATAATTCTTACTATTTGATTTACTTTTTTCGTCAACCGCATAAAAAGCATTGTTGAAGATATTCAGGATCACACGACTGATATCCTGAGAAATGATCTTGATATTCGGAATATCTTTTGCAAGATTTTTCTCCATCGTACAATTAAACCCGGGATCTTTTGCACGCATACCATGATATGCAAGATTGAAAAACTCTTCAACCATCTTATTGATATCAGTTGGTTGCTTTTCAGCTACTGAAGATCTGCTGTGCTGCAACATTCCTTTTACAATGCTGTCGGCACGTTTGCCATGGAAATTTATTTTTTGAAGATTCTGTTTCAAGTCGTCGGTAATGTCTTTTTGTTCTTCCGGACTAACACCTTCTTCAAGTTCAGTGATCAACTCAACAGATAATTCGGAGAAATTGTTCACGAAGTTTAGCGGATTCTGGATCTCATGTGCAATACCTGCCGTCAATTGACCGAGAGAGGCCATCTTTTCTGATTGGATCAGTTGGGTCTGCGTTGACTTCAGATTTTCCATTGTATGAGTCAGCTCACTGTTTTTTTCCTTCAATTCAGAAGTACGTAAATTCACTTTGTCTTCAAGTAAAACATTTTGCTTTACGAGAGAATTAGTTCTGAAACGAATATAAACGAAAATCAAACCGGCAACAGTAAGTGCAAAAAGGAAGGTAAACCATTTGGTTTTCCATATAGGAGGAGTAATGGTGATCTTAATAGCAATACCTGTTTCATTCCAGACACCATCATTATTGCAAGCTTTTACACGGAATGTATATTCACCCGGATCTATATTAGTATAAGTAGCATAACGACGGTTTCCTGAATAGGTCCAGTCTTCATTCAGATTCTCCATCATATATGCATATCTGTTCTTGTCCGGGAAAAGATAATTGAGTGCAGAAAATTCAAACGAAAAGAAATTCTGGCGGTAATTCAAATTCAAGGTATGCTCATCAGTGATCAACGTATCCATTCGTGCAGGCTTCTCAAACAAATAGAAACGTGTGATCACAACAGGCGGAACAACTGTATTGTCATTGATGCTGTCAGGATGAAAAGCATTCAATCCATTATTACCGCCAAAATATAACCAGCCACTTTGTCCTCTGAAACAAGCATTTTCATTGAACTTGTTTTGTAAGCCATCCTGGATATTATAAGTTCTGCTATTTGCAGTAAGCGAAGTCTGACCATTTACAATGTTGAGTTTGCATACGCCATTGTTTGTGCTCAGCCAGATATTATTTTTTGTATCTGATAAAATACCATTAATGATATTATTGGGCAGACCATCACGTTCTGTATAATGTTTGAAATCATTGCTGCCATCATATATATTGAGTCCGCCGCCATAAGTGCCGACCCAGAGTTTTCCTGTATTGTCTTCGAATATTGAATGAATAAAATTGCTGCTTATCGTTCTACTGTCAAAAGGATCGTTTTTGAAGGCAGTAAATTTTTCTGTTGATCTGTCAAAATAACAAAGTCCGCCACCATAAGTAGCGATCCATAATTTCCCTTTAGAGTCTTCAAAAATATTCATCACAACATCACTGCTTAGTGAGGAAGCATCTCCGCTTTTTGAACGATATACTTTTGATTTTCCTGAAATGCGGTCAAAGGCATTCAGTCCGCCGCCATGTGTTCCAATCCATAATACACCTGCTTTATCTTCAAATAAACATCGGATATAATTATTGCTTATCGCGCCTGATGAGGCTTTGTACTCCCGGACCTGTCCGGTAGATTTAGAGAATGAGATCAGCCCGTCTGAAGTTCCAACCCAAAGCACTCCTGCTTTATCTTCTGTTAAACTAAAAACATTGCAAAACCGCAACGCAGGATTACTCAATCCCGGAAATCGTTCATTTACAAATCGATTTTCTGTTCTGCTGAAAACATTCAATCCGCTACCGAGAGCTCCGGTCCAGATATTGCCATTGCGATCTTCATAAATTGCAAAGACGCTGTTATTCCCTGCCGCATCTCCGGCTTCATTTATTTTATAAGTAACAAATTTTGCAATCGTTCTGTTATAAAAACTTAATCCATTAGCAGTAGAAAACCAGATAGTGCCGGCATTGTCTTCAAAAATATTGTAGATCTTATTGCTTGAAATGGATTCAAGATTTTGCGGCTCTTTATGATAATTTATAATTTTTCCTGTGCGTGTATTTAAAGCGTCAAGTCCACCACCGAAAGTTCCTATCCATAAGATCCCTTTTGCATCTTGATTAAGAGAGAAAATGCTATTGGAAGAAAGGCCGTTTGCTGTATTAAAATGAGTGATCTTTCCTGATGGAGAAATGATATTAACTCCACTATTCAAAGTCCCAACCCACAGATTATTCTGATTGTCGGAAGTGATAGATGTGATCTCATTTTCGCTGATGGAACTATTGTCGCCTGCTATATTAATGTATCGCTTTGCAGTTCCTGCTGAAATATCAAATTTATTTAATCCATTCGATGAAGTTCCTACCCAAAGATTATTGGTTTTGTCGAAATACAGGCACGAGATTATGTTGCTGGTAAGACTGTTTAAATTATTTGCATCACTCTTATAAACTGAAAACTTCCCGGTAGTAATGTCGTACGCATTCAGACCATTTCCGGTGCCGATCCATACTATACCTTTATTGTCTTCAGTGATGGAACTGATCAGGTTGTTGCTGATCGTATTGACATTACCGGGAATATTCTGATACCGTTGAAAAGAACCGTTTTTCCGGATGAGTTTGTTAAGTCCATTGTCAGTTCCTACCCAGAGGTTGTTTTTTTTGTCTTCAAAGATACATCTGACAATATTGTTACTTATTGTAGTTGTATCAGTAGGGTCAAATTTATAAATGTCGAATGTATAACCGTCGTATTTGTTCAAGCCGTCTTCAGTACCCACCCAGATAAAACCCTGACTATCCTGATACGTACAGTAAACGGTAGACTGTGAAAGTCCTTTATCGACAGAAATCCTCCCGAACCGAAGACTCGACTGTGCAGAAACGGAATTTGTAAATAGTATTAATAGTAAGAAAAGCGTTTTTATTTTTTTCATAGATAATTTCCTATGGAATTAGTCGTTAAGTAGTTTTCCTGAACCCTGGCATTTTCCGCAAGAAGCATTTCCTGCAGGACGAACGATTTCATTAACAGAATAGGTAACAAAGTTTCTTGGACCAAGACCGTTACTGATATCTTTGGTGACCATTTTGTTTTTTCTGATTTCAGCCTGATGAATTTTTCCTTTTCCTTTACAAGACATACAGATCTGACCGGTATTATTTGTAATTGAATTTGGCTTCGGAATAGAGACAATCGCAATTGGTTCGTTTTCTTTTATTGGATCCGGTTTAGTTGTCATCACTGGTTCAGTATTCGTTGAAATAGCAGGCTCTGAGTTAGCAGGAGTCGACGGTTCAGACTTTGTTACAATTTCAGGATCAGCTTTTGGTGCAACTTCAGTTTC
>JAYUWA010000455.1:0-3995 GCA_043753795.1 Bacteroidota bacterium
TGTACTCCCGAAGCAACAAGAGCTGCTGTAGGACCTGTAATTGTCGCAGTGGCTGTTGCAGAACATGCATCAGCACCTGTTGCTGTAACTATATAAGTACCCGGTTGAAGACCTGTTGCAGTTGCACCTGTTTGTACTGGTGTTGTATTCCATGAGTAAGTTACCGGTGCTGTTCCGCCTGTAGATGTTGCAGTAGCAGATCCTGTCTGACCGAAACACAATGTGTTTATCTGAGACTGGATTGAAGCTGCAATTGTACAGCCTGCAGAAGGTACTGTTAATGCACAAGGAGTAACAAGAGTTTTTGTCAATGCCGTAGACAATGACGTTGTTGTATTACAATTTAAGTAAACAATCATTGCTGCCGTGGATGCAAAAGCAAGTTGTGCGGAGGCACCTGCAACAAATGCATTGTTTCCGTTTGAATTACTTACCAAAGTCAATGCAAAACGACCTATCTTAACTGTTTGGTTGGGAAGCACCACTGGAGCCTCACTAGGTGCTCCGGCGCAGGTTACATTTTGATAAATCGAAGTACCTGTTGAAACCTGCCATTGCCTTGCCGCTGCAGTATAACTAAATGTCGGTGAATTAGTGGGAGGAAACGACCTCGGTATTATCGAAAGCCCATCGTTTACATACGAAAATGTAACAGTATTTGTTCCTGCAGGTAATAATGCTGTACCATGAGTCATACGAATAACTGTTGAGTTGATGCGCATGTCTGCAGGTCCGTTATTCGTCATCATAACATCATAAGTTATTACGTTCGATGTTATCGTACAATTTGCAGTGGACATCGAATAGCTTTGTCCTCTGCTGGTGCCCACTGCCGTCAACAAGACGAGCAACGTCACGAATGTTCCTTTAGAAAGGAATAGTATTATTTTTTTCATGTATTATTTGTTTATCCTCTTGGTTAATTTAATGGTAAGTATTAATTAACAGAGGCAACAGAGCTGGGCCGCTCCATTACCTCTGATATTTTTTAAGGATGTATTGCGAAAACTCCCGCAGCATTATTGTTATCATAAGCAGGGAAATCTCCAGCATCAACAAATCCGTCACCGTTAAGATCTGTTACATAATAATCACAGCACAATCCCGCTGTATTATCATTATCATATGGTGGAAAATCTGCTGCATCAACGAATTCATCCTGGTTAATATCACCGGTGAAGATCGAGAAGATTCCTTCATTCAGATCATCAGCCATCCAGCCTGAGAATGCTTGTGTAGCTGAGGTTGAGAAGTCATATGATGCAGGTATTGAAGATGAAAGTGCAATATCAACTGAAGACCATGTCAACAAACTGTTTCTGTGACGAATTGCAACAAAGTAGTTGCCGTTTGATGCATTTAATGTCGCTGAACATGTTCCATCTGTCATCAATATTGTCTTAGTAGAAGTTACAAATAAAAATGAAGTTGCATCGTAAATTTCAACTGTAATAGTATCTGTTTCTACACCTGTAGCCCCTGGTACTAATTGATTCAATAACGCAGGCGCCATCGTTCCGCCGCCTAGGTAGAATCCTTGTAAATATGCTTTCAGATTTAAAGTCATACCGGTTGGACAAGTTGTAACTGTGAAATTCGAAGTTGTAGTAGTGCAGTTTGCCGCGGTGTATAGATTAAATGCACCGGAGGTCGCAGATGGAGGAACTGTAATTGTTATTTCCCCTGCATTTACTATAACAAATATAGTTGAAATTCCATTTAAGTCAATAGCTGTTACCAAGTTTAAATTTGACCCGAAGATGGATACTGTTGACCCCACACAACCTGATGTTGGTGTAAAGTTGGTCACAGTAACAGCCGGTGGATCTACTACTGTTATTGATCCGGCTCCCGTACAGCCATTGGCATCTGTAACCGTATAATTATGTGTTCCGGCAGATACTGTGAATGTTCCGGTCCCTGTGAATGTTCCGGTTCCTCCGCTTGCAGAAACAGTAACTGTTGCTGTTCCACCAGGACAAACGATAGATGTAGTCTCAACAACGGTAACAACGATTGCAGATGGTTCAGTGATCGTAATAGAAGTACTTCCGCTACAACCGTTGGCATCTGTTACAGTATAATTATGTGTTCCGGCAGCAACTGTGAATGTTCCTGTTCCTGTTAATATACCTGTTCCACCTGTAGCTGTAACAGTAACAGTTGCTGTTCCACCATTACATAATACAGGTGTTGTTTCAACTGCTGTAACTACTATTGCTGTAGGTTCTGTTACAGTAATTGATGTTGTACCTGAACATCCATCAGCACCGTTTACAATATAACTGTGCGTTCCTGCAGAAACAGTGAAAGTACCTGTACCTGTATAAGGTGCTACTCCACCTGTAGCTGAAACTGTAACAACTGTTGTTCCGCCATTACAAAGAATAGGGTCAGCAGTTGCTGTAACAACCGGAGCTTCATTAACGATAACAGTTATTGGAGTACGTGGACTTTCACAACCAAGATCAACATTTAATGCTGTTGATGGAAGACCGGGATTTACACCTGTTCCTGTTGTATAATTTGCAGAAGCTGCAATGTATGTTCTCCAACCACTGATTGTACGGGTTTGAGCATCGTTCGTCAGGTTAACATAATTGGCTGAAGCAAAAGGAAATGTATTTGCCTCAATACCTGCAGTCAATCCCGGAGGAACTGAACCTGTTGCTGTCGAAGTAGCATTTTCAAAAAGATTCGTATCATCAAATACTGCAAGATGAATTTGTTGAGCAGTATTAAACAGTGGGTTGTCAGTAACAGTACTTGTAAATGCATAAATCTGATCCCCTGCACTTGCAAAATCAAGTGGAGCATAATTCTGAGCAGTTGTACAAGTCGAACATGTTATTGGACCGGATGTAGTCCATGTATAATTAGCATTATTTACAGCGCTTAAGATTGTTGTACCTGCAGCAATAGTATTCACAGCTGTCCAACGAACAAACCCTTCACTACCATTTGCATCAGTAGCAAGAGCACCTCTGAATCCTGTACCAGTCCAGCCATTATCAGTAAAATAAATAACTGTCCCTGCAGGTATTCTGCTTAATGCTACAAATGTGTATGGATCAGGAGATGTATTATCCTGATATCCCGTTATAGCAATACTTAAAGGTGCTGATTGTTGTTGAGCTACATAATATGTAGTTGAGCCTGCTGTTGCAGTCGAAGGAGTTATCGAAGCATTTGGAGTGCCTCCTGTTGGTGTAGTATACCACCATGCGCTGTAGCCAGGTAATGTTGTTGCAGTAAGTGGAGCAGCAATATCGTTCTGACAATATGTTACCGGTGAAGTAACTGTTGGCGAACTTACATTTGTTACATTCACTGTAGCTGTAGTCGAAGCTGTACAACCTGCTACTGTAGTTCCTGTAACCGTATAAGTTGTAGTCGTACTAGGCGATGCCACAACTGAGCTTCCTGTTGTTACATCAAGTCCGCTTGCCGGCGACCATGAATAAGTCGAAGCACCCGTAGCTGTTAAACCGACCGAACTTCCTTCACAAATTGTTGAAGTTGCAGGAGTAACTGCAACGACTGGCAGAGCATTTACAGTAAGAGTAACGGAACCTATTGTTGTGCAACCGCTCATGTCAACCGCTGTGACTGTATAAGTAGTAGTTACTGATGGAGTAGCTGTTACAATTGATCCTGTAGAAGAACTTAGACTTCCTGAAGGAGTCCATGTGTATGTAGATGCTCCTGTTGCTTCAAGTACTGATGATTGACCTGCACAAATCGCAGCTGGCGTAGCTGTAACTGAGATCGTACTTGAACTTTGAGTGATTACTGTAAACGATTCAGATTTTGTACAACCGTTTGCATCGGTAACAGAAACAGTATATGTTCCTGCGCCAAGTGCACTAATGTCTTCTGTAGTTGCGCTGTTACTCCATAAGAATGTGTAAGGCGATGTTCCACCTGCAACTGTAATGTCAACTGCACCAGTGCCTCCACCCGAACAACCTGTATTTGTTACCTGACCAACAATA
>JAYUWA010000456.1:0-11987 GCA_043753795.1 Bacteroidota bacterium
TGAACAAGCAACAATAGGCACATTGCGACCACGCATACAAAAAGCACTGATTTAGTTTTTGGTAAGTGTGTTCCCAGGTAAACTGAGAGAACAGTAGAAACATGTCCGGAAAAGAAAAGATCTTTTGAAATTATTTTCCCGCCATTTGTGAAAAATTGAACGACAGGTTCACGCAATGGAATATAGCCATCAGGTGGTTCGAGTGGTAGCAATGTAATCGTCAGCATTCTTACAAAAGTGACAAGGATGTAGGTCTGTAAAATTATCAATACAGTTTTCGGATGCGCTCTATGAGTGTACATTCCGATAACAATTGCAGAGTAGAGAATAAAAAATACACCCCAAGAGACATTGTAAGCAGGAATTATGTCAAGTACAAAATCACCTAGTTTGGTTCCACTCCGACTTTCAATGTAATCGAAAAAATGTTTGAAGATAAAAGTGAAAGTAGAAAGCACCATCATAGTGACAATGAATTGCCATCTGAAATTCAGATTGTTCATTGCACCTTTCCATGCCTGAGAAGTTGAAGGTTGTTGAGCTGAACTATTCACAAAAAAAATCCGGTTATGAATTAATTGCCCCAATGATCATAGTCTCAACTTCCTGACTATCCCACTTCTCTTCAATCCCAGACAGACCCATAACTTTTCGCATGATCTCATCTTGTTTCTTTCCATTTGCCAAAGCAACTGAATATGGAATGTCGCTGAATGTTACCTGTGAATAAAGCGGCAACCACTTTTCAGGATACTTAACATGGATCCTTGCTTCTATCTTTTTTCGAAGCAAAAACTCTTTACTTCCTACAAGATCTCTCATTTCAACAAAATTCATTATTGCTAATTCTGCTATTGCATCAGAGTTTGGTTTTCTGGAATTCTGGAATTCGTTCAGAATCACTTCCCAATTGTCACCATGCTTCTCCATTAATTGATCCAGCACTGTACAATCTTCAAACCCGCAATTCATCCCTTGTCCGTAGAACGGTACGATTGCGTGTGCTGCATCACCGATCAGACAAAGTTTATCTTTTACAATCCATGGGAAACATTTTACAGTTACCAATGATCCGGTAGGGTTTTGAAAAAATTGCTTTGCAACATCAGGCATTAATTTAATTGCATCAGGAAAAACGCGATTGAAAAACTCTTCACAATCTTTTTCATTTTTAATTGAAGCAAATGAATCATCACCTTCAAACGGAAAGAATAAGGTACAAGTAAAACTTCCATCGAGATTTGGAAGTGCAATAAGCATATACCCGCCACGTGGCCAGATATGCAATGCATTTTTTTCCATCAGGAATTTTTCACTATCACCTGCAGGAATTAAAAGTTCTTTATATCCATGTTTCAGATATTGCTGTGAATATTCAAAACGATCTGTGCTTAATTGCATCTGTAAACGTCCTGCTGAAAATGCTCCGTCAGAGCTGAAAATCAGCCGGCTTTTCACTTCAACATCTAGACCATTGTAATCAAACTTAGAAACGTTATTTTCTATATCAATACCTGTACATCTATGATTAAAATGAATCTTCACTCCGCTTTTCTCGGCCTCGTCCATCATAACACAGTTCAATATTCCTCTTGATGTTGCATAGATCGATTGACCTGCTTCACCATATTGTTGTGATGTCAATTCACCTTTGACATTGTGCATGATCCGGCGATCCATTGGAATTGCAACTTTGCGGATCGATTCTTCAATACCAACTCCTTTTAATCCGCGCCAGCCTCTATCAGACAAAGCGAGATTGATCGATCTTCCCGCAGAAATTGTTGATTTACGCATATCCATTCTTCGTTCGTAAATTGAAACAGTGTATCCGCGTCTGGATAAGTAGATAGAAAGTAGCGAACCAACTAAACCGGCTCCAAGTATTGTAATATTTTTATTTTCAGTACTCATTGATTCATTTATAAACTGTGATACTACTGTAATGCATTTGCTAAATGCTTTCCGAATTCAAAAACATTCGTGAATGAATTGTACAACGGAACCGGTGCTGCACGGATAACATCAGGTTCTCGCCAGTCAACAATAACACCGTTATCTGTTAATTTCCGGTGAACTTCTTTACCATTCTCTTTGATAATAATTGAAATCTGACAACCTCTTTCTTCCTGAGACGAAGGTGTAATTATTTTCAATGGATCTTTCCCTGACTTCGATTTGAAATCTTTGTTTACTTCTTCAAGAACGAATTGCAGATATGAAGTCAGTTGAACACTCTTTTTTCTTAGTTCATCGAAACCGGCATCTTCAAATATATCCAATGATGCTTTAAGTGCAGCCATTGGTAGCACGGGGGCATTGGACAATTGCCAGCTTCTTGCACCACGGGCAGGAACGAATGTTCTGGGAATTGTAAAACGTGTTTCAGGGTCATTTCCCCACCAACCTGCAAAACGAGGAATGGAATTATCGTCAGCAAATTTCTCATGAATGAAAATTCCTGATACACCACCCGGTCCTGAATTCAAATATTTATAACTGCAGAAACAAGCAAAGTCAACATCCCAGTCATGCAATTTCATCATCACATTTCCTGTTGCATGTGCTAGATTAAATCCAACAGTTGCTCCAACTTTATGCGCAGCTTCAGAGATCTTTTTCAGGTCAAGGTATTGTCCGGTGTAATAATTCACAGCACCTAACATAACAGTTGCAAGTGAATCCCCTTCTTTTTCAATGGCAGAAATTATATCTTCTGTTCGAAGTAAATATTCGCCTTCACGAGCTTTCAGCATTACCACTGCTTTCTCCGGATCATATCCGTGATATGCAGCCTGAGATTGCACAGCATATAAGTCGGAAGGAAATGTATCATACTCACAGATGATCTTATTACGTGTTGCAGATGGCCGATAAAAAGAGACCATCAATAAATGCAGATTAGTCGTAAGGGAATTCATTGCAACGACTTCAACAGGTAAAGCACCTAGAAGAGTGGCCAACTGATCTGTCAGAATTTCCTGATAGGAATACCATGGATTTCTTCCATGAAAATGTCCCTCTACACCATAAGTTGCCCAATCTTCCAGTTCGGAAAGAACATAATCCTGAGTGGATTTCGGTTGCAAGCCAAGAGAATTACCTGTTAGATAGATTACTTTTTTTCCATCCATAATAGGAAAATAGAATTGATCAGCAAATGAAATCAGCGGGTCATTTGTATCGAGTGTTGCTGCAAATTCAGCAGTGTTTTTAAAATCAAACATGGGTGCAAATATGCTATAAAAAGTTCAGATTTCTGATTAAATTTGTGCCATAAAAGGAACGATAAAATGAAACGTGAAATATCAGAATCACTCTTCGAAAAGGCTAAAGAATATTTTCCCGGCGGCGTAAATTCTCCGGTAAGAGCTTTTCGATCTGTAGGTGGAACACCATTATTTATTGAAAAGGGTGATGGATGTCATATCTGGGATGCTGATGGCAATCAGTTCATCGACTTTTGCGGATCATGGGGACCATTAATCAACGGTCATAATAATCCTGTTGTACGTGAGGCCATCATAGAAGCAGTTAGTTCAGGTACAACATTTGGTGCTCCAACCAGAAAAGAAAATGAACTTGCCGAAGTAATTCTTTCTAATAATCGTTTCATTGAAAAGATGCGATTTGTGTCGTCCGGAACTGAAGCGGTGATGTCAGCTTTAAGGCTTGCGCGTGGCTTTACCGGGAAATCAGTGATCATAAAATTCGACGGATGTTATCATGGTCATGTTGATTCACTCTTAGTCAATGCCGGCAGCGGACTTTCCACTTTTGGAATATCATCATCAGCAGGAGTAACAGAAGCAGTTTCGAAAGATACAATGGTACTCCCATTGAACGATAAACGAGCGGTTGAAATTGCAATTTCCGATTACAAAGAGGATATAGCTGCAATTATTATTGAGCCCATTCCTGCCAACAATGGATTGATCTTACAAGAGAAAGAATATCTTGAATTCTTGAGAGACATCACTAAGAAAAACGGCATCTTGTTGATCTTTGATGAGGTAATTTCAGGATTCAGAGTTGGATTTGAAGGTGCGGCGGGTTACTATGGAATTCAACCTGATATTATCACATACGGAAAAATAATTGGCGGTGGAATGCCTGTCGGTGCTTATGGTGCAAGTAAAGAAATCATGTCACATATTTCGCCTGAAGGAAATGTTTATCAGGCAGGAACTCTTTCAGGAAATCCGGTGGCAATGAATGCAGGAATTGCACAATTAAAGATCTGTCTGCAACCTGATTTTTATCAGAAACTGAATTCCAAAACAGAAAATTTTGTTCAGTCGATCAACGAGTTTGCAAGTAAAAATAATTATTTGTTTAAGATCTTCAGAATAGGATCAATATTCTGGTTCGCATTTACAGACAAAGAATTTGTACGAACATCGACAGACATTGAAAGTGATAGTATGAAATATTTCCGCGAGATGCATAAAGAGCTTCTTGAAAACGGAGTTTATCTGGGACCGTCAGGATATGAAGTTGGATTTGTCTCCTCCGCTCACAATGAAGAAATTCTGGAGACTGCTGCAAAAAAAATCTGTAATTCACTTACAAAGATCTTCAGCACATCAACGGAAAGGGTTTCCTAAATTGAATAAGGTATTCCAGATCCCTTTCTTTTCTTTCTTCGCCTCTTTATCAAATATTTCTTTTGCAAGAAGAAGCCAACCTTTATTGTTTGTCTTGGAGAGGTATGAAATTGCAGATTGATTGCCGTCGCAAGCAGAAATAAAAGCTGCAAGTTCACGGTTACCGCTTTTTATCAGAAAAAGTTTTGCTTTATCGTTGCCATTGTAAGCATCAACGGTTGCAGCAAGTTGTCGATAGTTATTTTCTAATAGCCATTTGAAAGAATTTTCCATTCCATCAATTGCATCCCAGAATTCCACTAATTCTCTGTAATCATTATTGATCAACCACTCACGATTGAATTCGTCATCTTTTCTGACAAGAAGAACTAAATGTTCAAAGGTTTCGTTGCTGTATGTTTTCATCTGATATAGGAAGCAAAATAAAGAAAAAGAAATCGTAATACCATTGTACCATCAACAAATAATTTATAAAAATAACTTTCCCTATGTTGTACTTTGACAAAAATATAGGCGAAAGCTATTAGCGAAGAAAGATCTAATGCATACATTTCAAGAGTTCTAATTGGCATGAGATGATGAATTATAATTTCCAGATTGACGAGTACAACACCTAGAATTCTGGTCTTTCCAATGCCAAAAACAGCAGGGAGAGTTTTAACCTTTTCTCTTTTATCAATCTCCATATCCCTTATTTCAAAAGGAATATACAGGAGAAAGACAAAAATAAAACGACACAACGTCTGCTGCATCACAAACGTAGAAGTATGATCGATATTTTGTTCTACCAGTGGTATAATTACAGTAGTAACCGCCCATACCATAGCCAGTAACGGCATTTTAACAAACAGTGATTCTCTTATTCTGAATTTTCTTTTTATACCCCACAATGGAATTGAAAACAAAAGCGACAGTATACCAAAAGGTACGATCCATAAAATAACCTTTTCTGAAAGAAAAAAAAGTTCGACGATTGCTACAATCGTAATCGCTGAAAAAATAACTTGTTTTGCTAATGATATCTTCAGATCCAAGTAAGACCGGTACAATTTTCTGAAATCAGAATAGTCGAGTTTGAAAGAATAAGTATGAAAATTATACAGCAGAAAAGTGGTACAGGTAATAAAAAGTGAATAGTGAGTTACTCTGACAGGGATGCCATTCAACAGATCCGTAGCAAAGATCATCGCTGCCGCGCAGATGGCAATAAAATAATTCCGGAAGACAAGGGTCTGAAGAAATCGTTTTAACATTTCCTTCACCTGAGAAAACTTAATTATTGAAAATAACAGTGAGTGTTATTCCACCAACTACATATCCTATCAATCCGCCAATGAGTGCATTCCTGATCTTATAATCTCTTGAACGCTTTTCAAAACCTTCGCGATAAATTTCATCATCAAGATTCCTGTCGTCGTTAGAACGGAAAAGTTTTAATTGGCTATTTTGATTGATAGCATGCACGTGATGTTTTCTGAAATCAGAGTTTATCAGTGACACAGCCGAATCGAGTGTTGTATTTTCTGCAAAAATATACTTTCGTCTTTCTATCTTCAGTTCCGAATTTTTTTCGAATACCGGATTTTTCACTGAACCGGTTGAACTGTTTAGAATTTTTCCTGAAGACAATCCTGCTTTCTCGAGAGCGTTTCCACTAAGATCAAAACTTAAGCGCTTTTTCAAATTCGGAGAATATCCACCTATTATGGTAGCGTATAACAATGGGCCCGGTAAGCCATATATTGCACCTAAAGAAGAAACACTACCGACTAATAAGCTTGTGTACCTTACGGTATGATTTCTATAAAACTCACGGGCATCTTGTTCACCTTTGATGAATCTTCGCATTTCATCTTCACTGAAATCAATTGGGTCAAGAGAATCTGTTTGAAATATTACCCGCTCCGCACCATTTGCATATTTGATCGAAAAAACCCGCGCCGGATCGATAACTTTTAGTTTCGTTCCGTCTAAAGTTCTGTAGGTAATTGTATAGTCACTCAGATCGACTGATTTCACGGGAATAACTTTTCCGGTAATCAATACCAGAGTATCCTGAGCATTACAAAATGTAGAAATTAGGAGAAAGAAAATAGTAGCGAATCTGAACATTAGCAGTTTTATTAGTTTCAAAAATACAATAAAAGTGCTGAACACGATTGTCGATTTGAAGCGGGTGACGGTTTTTTTTTCAACACCAAACATTCGTCGTATTTTTTATGTTAAATCATCGTACCTTTGCGCCTCAAACATAATTCCCCAAAACTATGTCAAATTCAGAGTTTTCTAATCGTCATATCGGTCCAAGTAGTGATGATACAATTCAGATGTTGAAAGATATCGGTGTGAACAATCTTGATGAACTGATTTCACAGACGGTTCCTCAGAGCATTCGACTGAAAAATAATCTAAACCTACCTGAAGGACAGGAAGAGTACCGATTTTTAAAAGAACTGCGAAACGTAGCTTCTAAAAATCAAGTATTTGGCTCACACATTGGTTTGGGATACTACAATACGATCACTCCCGGAGTTGTTTTAAGAAATGTTTTTGAAAACCCGGGTTGGTATACGGCTTACACTCCCTATCAGGCAGAGATTTCTCAAGGTCGACTGGAGGCATTGTTGAATTATCAGACAATGGTCCTGGATCTTACAGGAATGGAAATTACCAATGCATCCCTTCTTGATGAAGCAACTGCTGCTGCCGAAGCAATGCATATGTTCTATGCAGGCCGTACAAAAGATCAGGTTCAGGGTGGCGCAAACAAACTGTTTGTTTCTGCTAATTGCTTTCCTCAAACGATTGACGTACTGAAGACCCGTTCGGCACCTTTGGGAATTGAATTGGTAATTGAAAAAAGTGAGTCTGTAAAATTCGACTCGACATTTTTTGGTGCAATTATTCAATATCCGGATACAGAGGGAAATATTGTTGACTATAAAGAGTGGACAGCAAAGGCAAAAAGTTCAGGTATCCAAATTGCCGTAGGATCCGATCTGATGGCTTTAACATTACTGACGCCTCCGGGAGAATGGGGTGCTGATGTTGTATTTGGAAATTCACAGAGGTTCGGAGTTCCACTCGGCTATGGTGGTCCGCATGCAGCATTTTTCGCAGCAAAAGATACATACAAAAGAGAAATGCCCGGAAGGATCATTGGAGTTTCAATAGATGCTCATGGCAACCGTGCATTGAGAATGGCATTGCAAACGCGTGAACAACATATACGTCGTGATAAAGCGACTTCGAACATTTGTACCGCTCAGGTTTTACTTGCTGTAATGGCAAGTATGTACGCAGTTTATCATGGGCCGGAAGGGTTGAGATCAATTGCAGAAAAGATCCATGAAAACACAAGCCGGTTAGCAGAAAGTGCAATGAAAGCAGGATATACTTTAATGCATAAAACATTTTTCGATACACTTCTTTTGAATGCAGGATCAGATCTTGATAAAGTAAGATTAAACGCTCTGGCTTCGAAGATCAATTTCCGATACATTGACAAGAATACATTTTCAATAAGCATCGATGAAACTACAGGTGAAGAAGAGTTGAGTACTATTTTTTCAGTACTGACAAAATCAAAAAACAGCTCTGAAAAACTTGTCAGCAGTTCATCAGTACATATTCCATCTTCAATAAAACGTTCGAGTTCATATCTGACACATCCTGTATTTAACACACATCATTCTGAAACGGAGATGTTGCGTTATATCACTTCACTGGAAAACAAAGATCTTTCATTGAATCATTCTATGATTGCTTTAGGAAGTTGCACGATGAAATTAAATGCAACGAGTGAAATGATTCCTGTAAGCTGGCCGGAATGGAATTCAATACATCCGTTTGCTCCGGAAGAACAGACCGGTGGGTACAAAGAAATCATTACAACATTAGAAAATTATTTATGCGAGATCACAGGATTTGCTGCAATGTCGTTGCAACCAAATTCGGGCGCGCAAGGAGAATATGCTGGATTGATGGTGATCAGAGCTTATCATCAAAGCCGTGGTGATCATCATCGCGACATTTCATTGATCCCACAATCGGCACATGGAACAAATCCTGCCAGTGCAGTTATGGCGGGAATGAAGGTGATCGTTGTAAAAACAGATGATCACGGGAATATTGATCTATTGGATCTAAGACAAAAAGCAGAGACCCACAAAGCAAATCTTTCTTGTCTGATGGTAACTTATCCGTCGACGCATGGAGTATTTGAAGAAGGTATCAAAGAGATCACACAGATCATTCACGAAAATGGCGGTCAGGTTTACATGGACGGAGCAAACATGAATGCGCAAGTTGGACTGACTAATCCGGCAACTATTGGTGCCGATGTTTGCCATTTGAATTTACACAAAACATTTGCTATTCCACATGGTGGTGGCGGACCGGGCATGGGACCAATCGGAGTTGCCAAACATCTGATTCCGTTTCTTCCATCGCATCCATTAATTAAAATGGGTGGCAGTACACATGCAGTTTCTGCTGCTCCATGGGGCAGTGCGAGTATCCTTTTGATCTCCTATGCATATATAAAAATGTTGGGTGGTAAAGGAGTTACTGATGCAACCAAATATGCTATTCTGAATGCAAATTACATCAAGGCCAAACTTGAACCATTCTATCAGGTTCTCTATGTTGGTTCAGCGAATCGCATTGCGCATGAAATGATCATTGATTGCAGACCATTTAAATTATCTGCGGGAATTGAAGTAGAAGATATTGCCAAAAGGCTGATGGACTATGGCTTCCATGCTCCTACTATGTCATTCCCGGTTCCGGGAACGATCATGATCGAGCCGACAGAAAGTGAACCAAAGAGTGAGTTGGACCGCTTTTGTGAGGCTATGATCCAGATCCGTAAAGAGGTAGAAGAGATAGAAAATGGCCAATCTGATAAGAAAGATAACGTGCTTAAAAATGCACCACATACGATGCATGTGATCTGTTCAGACACTTGGAATCACGCTTATTCACGTAAAAAGGCAGCTTTTCCATTGCCATATGTAGGACATCACAAGTTCTGGCCAACTGTTGGAAGAGCAGACAATGCCTATGGAGACCGCAATTTGGTTTGCGCTTGTCCACCGATTGAATCGTACTTAGAAGAGGCCATATAGGCCTCATTTTATTTAACGATATGAATCTTTGAGAAATATAGATTTAATTATACATTTGAGACCCTAAAACAAAATAAACAAATAAAAAAAAGCATGAAAAACTCTACTCGTATTGCTTTACTTTCATTGATACTTTGCTCGTTCTCTGTATTTGCTACCTCTAATAATGGCAACAGACAGGTCAAAAAAACGACTAAAGCAGTTCAAAAAGTAACAAATCAAAATCAATTACAAGCGATAACACCTTTCTTCTATGAAGATTTCGCTTCAGGACTTCCAGCAGGATGGCAAGCTCTTGACAATGCCGGAAATGGTATAAACTGGAGTTATACAACAACCGGAATTGCAAATCAAGGAAGTTACCCCGGATTGGATTCATTGAGCCATAACAATACAACAGCAGCAAATGGCTATATGATCTATGATAGTGATGCTTCTAATGGTGGAGTTGGAGGAGAAGATGCGGATCTGATCACCGATGCAATCGATTGTTCAGCACACAGCAACGTACATTTATTCTTTAATGAATTGCTCGCGCATTTTGCAGAATCAGCAACTGTATCAGTAAGTACAGATGGTACAACATGGACTCAGGTATTTGATGCAGCAGCAGGGTTGAACCAAAATGACGCTACACCAAATCCAACAGCAGTTGATATTGATATCAGTGCATTTGCAGCAAATCAAGTAACGGTATATATCAAATTCAACTTTACCGGAGATTATGATTACTTCTGGATGGTTGATGACATTACACTTTACGAGCAAGAAGGAACAGATGCATTCTTAACAAGCATTACATCTCCATCAAACAGCTGTACGCTTTTGACTTCAGCAGAGCCGATTGAAATTTCAATTTATAACAACGGTGGAACTGACATCACTCAATTTGACATTTCATTTATCGCAGATAATGGCGCGCCGCAACTAGAGACTGTTACAACTACAATTTTACCGGGAGCTACATTATCATATTTGTTCTCTACAACTGCAGATTTCTCTGCTCCGGGAGCTCATACGATTCAGGCATTTGTTACTGTTTTAGGTGATACAACACAAACAAACGATACAATCACAGGTTCATTCTTTACAGGTCCACGCAGTGTACCGGGAACACCGGGCTACTCAAATGGTTTTGAGTTGTCGGATGATCTTTCAGGGTTCTTAGTTGAAGACGTAAACAGCGATTCAATTTCATGGGACCTTTCAAACATTCTTCCTAATTCGGGTGATTTTTGTGCAAGAATTTCTGCACCGGTTGCTGATGATTATATTTTCACTACTTGCTTTGAATTAGTTGATACAATGGTTTATGACATCACTTACTTCTATCGTGCAACTAGTACATCTACTCCGACAAACATGCGTGTTGTTTTAACAACGGATCAGAATAGCTCGGCAATTTCTCAGGTTATTTCACCTGCGATTCTTGTGTCTAACTTGGCTTACCTTCCGGGTACAGCACAGATCACGGTTCCAACTACAGGAACATATTACTTCGGTTTCCATGCTTACAGCAGTGATTCATTAGTTGGTTTAAGAATTGATGACATTAACATTACATCAGCAGACGGAGTTGGAATCAACACTATACTTGCAGGAAAAACTGTTGTTTATCCAAACCCTTCAACAGGTATGATCTATCTGAACAGCACTGTTAATTCAGCTTCATTTGATGTTGAAGTTATCAATGCACTAGGCCAGACAGTATTTACTAAAAAATTCGGTCAGTTATCTGCTGAAATGATTGATCTAAGCAATCAAGCAGCCGGTCAGTATGTTGTTAAGGTGATCAACGATAAAGGTGTTAACACTCAAATCGTGAATCTTACAAAATAATTCCTGAGTATAGATTTTGAAAAGGCCACCTGCATCAGGTGGCCTTTTTTATTTGTGATCTTTCCCGCAGATTAACGCAGAAGACGCAGAAAATCCGCAGAAAATCCTGCGGAATTAGTATTTGTTTGTTGGCGTATTTTCTTTCGTGAAATTTATCATTGATTTATGATCTCGCAGAGATCTCTGCGGATTTTCTGCGTCTTCTGCGTTAATCTGCGGGAAAAGATTCATACTGTTGTTGGCTCAGACTTATTTTTCTTCGTTCTACGCTCTGCTGTCTGACATATTAATTTCATTGAAAAGCAATGTTGTTTTTATACCATTAGCTAATATAAAATAGTCTAAAAATCGCACACTAAATATTCGTATGAACAAAGGCTTTTAATCCTTTCAATCGTGATTAAATTTTTGA
>JAYUWA010000457.1:0-3982 GCA_043753795.1 Bacteroidota bacterium
TTCCTCCTTCAGCTTCTTTGAATTTCTTTTCTACTAATGGAGCAGTATGTCCAATGTGTTGCCCGATTAAGTCTTTCCTACTTGTTTCTACTACGTGTCCATTTTCTAATAGGTCAAGTGATTTGTAAATCTGTCCTATTAGTCTTGCAACAGTTGTTTTTCCTGTACCGGGATTACCAACAAAAACCATATGCAAACTGTTTGGTGTAACAGGAAGCCCTAATTCAATTTTTTTCTTTCTTATTTTCGCAAGTGCCGCAAGTGCTTTTATTTCGTCTTTAATGTTTCTTAATCCGATTAACATTTCAAGTTCGTAAATAGCATCACTTATTTTTTCTTCCTTCTCTTTTTTGAAATCGTCAATATTTATAGTCCCGCTTAAAATTTCTTTGTATTCTTTTGTGATTCTGTTACGGTTTCCGGAACCACTCCATTTCTTTTCGTCAACAAACATAGCGTCATTAGAGTAATGGAACAAATTGACAAGAGTTAAGCCAGAGTAACCCACTTGCTTTTCAAAGAATGAAATGTTTTGTCGTATGATTCTAAAAATATCATCAATTTGTTTATTCGTTAAGTCGTGTTTCAATGCTTCCTTCGTTACAGCTTCCATATCAATTTGAATAGGGTATTTATCAAAGTGCAATTTTGCTAGTTTTGTTATTTCTGTCATTGTCGTTAATTTCGTTTTAGTTATTTACGGTCTGTTCGTTACGAGCGGTCTTGCACTTGCTGATAACGGGTATGTTTAAGCACTTAGTGCACTAATATTTTGATTTGGGTGGTTTTATGTACCTATTGAGATTTTGAAAATTTTAATTTCGTTTATATTTTTTACATAATAAAATTTTAAGAGTAACAATTATAAAACTCAACTATATCAATTTTGAGATTCATTAAACCATACAATTATATCAATTCTATTTTGCAATTCAAAAGTATTTTAATCCAAGATCATCAGTGATAGTTATTGCTCAATTGATTTCTACCAAATATTGAGAAACAAGAAAGGTATACAAACAAGGAGAGAATTAGTGACTTAAAATCCAGCATTTTCAAACCTTGGCCCAGTTTATCCAAAACGCCACATCCAAAGAAAAAGACCAAACAGCTAAAAACTAAAATGTCAGTAACAATACCCATCAGAAAAATCACTGAACCCGGCACTGAAACTGACACTCCAAAAAGCGGAGAGTTAGGGATTCGAACCCCAGGAGGCTGTAACACCTCAACAGTTTTCAAGACTGCCGCAATCGACCGCTCTGCCAACTCTCCGGGGTCAAAATTAAAATAATTTCTGTTTGTGCAATGGAAAAATGTTGGGTTTACGCTCATTTTTTTATTTTTTTTCGTCATTTTCCCTTTGTTGGTTGAATATCAGTACTAAATTTGTCGACCACTATGTCGCAAAAAAATTCTCTTACCTCGCCTTTCAACTCGATTGTGATTGTCGCGGCACTCGGATACTTCGTTGATATCTATGATCTCATCCTTTTTCAGGTAATTAAAAATCCTTCGCTCGAAGCGCTAGGACTTAGCGGTCAGGCGCTTACTGATGCGGGACTGAGCCTGATGAACTACCAGATGATCGGTATGCTGGTCGGCGGCATCCTTTGGGGAATTCTTGGCGATAGAAAGGGGCGGGTGTCTGTTTTGTTCGGTTCTATTATTATGTACTCGCTGGCGAATCTTGCAAATGCATTCGTTACTGATCTGGATACGTACGCGCTGTTACGGTTTATCGCCGGCGTCGGACTGGCTGGAGAACTTGGTGCTGGAATTACGCTGGTAAGCGAAACCATGACTCAAAAAAATCGCGGTTACGGAACAATGGTGGTCGTGTCTTTTGGAGTGCTCGGTGCTGTTGCTGCTAATCTCGTTGCACGCAACGGCGACCTTTTTTCAGGGGTTTTGAATCAGATGTTTAACCAGAATTTACAGAACTGGCAAGTCGCTTATATAATCGGCGGTGTCCTGGGATTGATGCTGCTTGCACTTCGTTTTGGTGCTTATGAAAGTCATATGTACAAATCACTTGAATCGAAAACGGTTGTTTCGAAAGGAAATTTCTTCAAGCTCTTCAGCACAAAAGCCCGCGGACTGAAATATTTTTATTGCATTGCAATCGGAGTTCCGATCTGGTTTATGATCGGTGTGCTGATCGCTTTATCAAAAGATATTTGCGCCCTCAAAGGCATCCAAAATGTCGATACCGGAAATGCTGTTATGTTCTTCTACCTAGGAACTTCTTTCGGCGATTTCATGAGCGGCTATCTCAGCCAGGTTTTCCGAAGCCGTAAACGAATTGTATTCCTCTACCTGGTGATCACCGTCATCGCATTTCCACTGTACTTATATGTCACGGACATCACCCCGGAAACATTTTACTGGCTTTGCGCTTTCCTTGGAATCGCAGCCGGATACTGGGCGGTTTTTGTAACGATAGCTTCAGAACAATTCGGAACAAATATCCGGTCAACAGTTACTACTACAGTTCCAAACTTCGTCCGCGGGGCATTGGTTTTGCTTACGCTAATGCTGAACTTCTTCCGAAAATCACTGGAGATCGATCTCATCACAAGCTGCTTGATCGTCGGAGTTTTATCTGTTGCACTGGCATTTTATGCTTTAAGTAAAATGGAGGAGACGTATCATAAAGAGTTGAATTATACGGAGATAATGTAGGGTATCTTTTGGAAAGGTTTTTTATAAAGGAGAGGTTGGTGAAAGAAGTGGAAAGAAGTGAAATGAAGTGGAAAGAAGTGGAAAGAAGTGGAAAGAAGTGAAAAGAAGTGAAATGAAGTGAAAAAAAGTGAAATGAAGTGAAAAAAAGTGCAGAGTGCAAAGTTAAGTATTATGAAAAAGGACAGGACATTGGTGATGGGGGCTTCGGAAAATTCGGAGCGGTATTCGTTTAAGGCGATTAAGAGTTTATTGCATCATGGGCAGAAGGTAGCTGCGATCGGAGCGAAAAAAGGCGTCGTAAACGGTGTCGAATTTTCCAAAGACAGGCCTGCTTTTGATGATATTGATACGGTGACTTTATACTTGTCTCAGAAAAATCAGGTGGATTATTACGATTATATTTTGTCGCTAAAGCCTCGTCGGATCATTTACAATCCGGGCGCTGAAAATCCGGAACTGGAGGATTTGGCTCGTAAGAATGGGATTGAAAATTTGGAGGCGTGTACGCTTGTGTTGTTGGGGACGGGGCAGTATTGAAATGAAATTAAGTGAAATTAAGTGGAATGAAGTGGAATGAAATGGAAAGAAGTGAAAAGAAGTGGAATGAAGTGAAATGAAAAGTGAAGGACTTATAAAGAATTCGAGTAACTCCTGAACCGCTTGCTTTATTGCCGTCTGCTTTAGCTGACGGACTATGAAAATGCATATAGTTTCTTGGCTTTAGCCACATGAGTAAACTTTAATTCTATTCTATTAATTGCAAATAAAAATGTGGCTAAAGCCGCTGTACAACTATCCTTTTTATTTCCGTCAGCTAAAGCAGACGGAAATAAAGTATGTAAGTAAAGATAGGCCACAAAAAAAGTCCCGCCGAAGCAGGACCTTTTCAATATTTAAAACGAAGAACGAATTAAGATTTCCTCTCTTCGATACGAGCTTTTTTACCTGAAATTCCACGTAGATAGAAGATGCGGGCACGACGAACGATACCACGTTTGTCAACTACGATCTTGTCAATCTTTGGTGAAGAAAGAGGGAAGATACGCTCAACACCAACACCGTTGGAAATCTTACGTACTGTAAATGTTTGTGTATGTCCGGAACCTTTACGTTGTAATACAACGCCTTGGTACTGCTGGATACGTTCTTTAGTACCCTCTATAATTTTGTAGTGTACAGTTACTGTATCACCGGCTTTGAAGTCTGGAGTTTCGCGCTTTTCATTGATGTTTTCAGCCGCAAATTTCACTAAGTCCATGATAATGAGTGTTTTCGAATCGGTTCAGCCCGAAATCGG
>JAYUWA010000458.1:0-3956 GCA_043753795.1 Bacteroidota bacterium
ATCTGCCTGCTTTGAAACGTAAGGTTATTCGTGGAGGATCCTGGAAAGATGTAGGATATTACCTGCAGACAGGAACACGTACTTATGAATATCAGGATACATCGAAATGTTACATCGGTTTCCGTTGTGTACAGAGTTTCCTTGGTCGTGATAAGGCGGATTATTAAAATTAATCTTTCGCTTTTCCGTTTACGAATTAATTCTCTCTCAATCATAATTCAATTATTGTCTAACTAACCAACTCATCTAAACAACACTATGGGACTTGCCGAAATAACACAAGGGAAGAAGTTTAAGAATTTTATGGCGAAGCTTTACGGTATCGGAGCTGCCATTGTAATCATTGGTGCCTTATTCAAAATTCAGCACTGGCCATTCTCAGGTTTTTTCCTGGTAGTAGGTTTAGGAACCGAGGCTGTCATCTTTATCTTTTCAGCTTTTGAACCACCGCATGAAGATGTGGATTGGACATTAGTATATCCGGAATTAGCAGGAATGGAAGACGAAGATAGTCATGGTAAAAAAGAACGTCGTAAGAAAACGGATCCTGTTGTTCAACAATTAGATCGTTTGATGGCTGATGCCAAGATCGGTCCTGAATTGATCGAAAGTCTGGGAATTGGACTTCGTACATTAGGGGAAAATACTGGTAAACTAGCTGACATGAGCGATGCCGGTGCAGCAACCGAAAACTATGTGAAGAATGTAACACAGGCAGCGAAATCTGCAGGTGAAATGTCATCTTCATATACAAAAGCAGCTCAGGCTGTAGAAAATTTATCAAACTCAACTGAAGAAGTTCGTGTATATAAAGATCAGGTAGTTTCAGCAGGTAAAAACCTTGCTGCCTTGAATGCAGTTTATGAATTGCAATTACAAGACAGCAGTGAAAACCTTAAACAAACTGCTAAGTTCTACGAAGGTATTAACGAATTGATGTCGAATCTTAATTCTTCTCTTGACGATACTAAAAAATATCGCGAAGAAGTTGCAACACTAGCAAAAAACCTTTCACAGCTCAACACTGTGTACGGTAATATGTTGTCTGCAATGACCGTTCGTGGTTAATATCCGGTTCTCTATTTTTATCTAACCTAAACTGAAAACCAGAACCTAAACCATGGCAGGCGGAAAACTCTCCCCAAGGCAGAAGATGATTAACATGATGTATCTCGTGTTAACAGCCCTTCTAGCCCTCAACGTTACAAAGGAAGTCATCAATGCCTTTGTGACTATCAACGAAAGTGTCGAAATATCGAAAGATAATATCGATAAAAAGAACCAGATGACTTATCAGGCATTCGAGCAGCAAATGCAGAATGATGCTGCTAAGTATAAAGCGGTAAACGACCAGGCTCAGAATATCCGTAAAGGAGCAACTGAACTGGACAAATACATAGAGGAATTAAAAACGAAACTTATCAGAGCAGCCGATAAACTTGAGGATGGTGAACCAACACCTAATCTCCCGGATATGGTTAGTAAAGATGACTACGATACACCTACCCATATCATGATCGGTGACGATGATGCACAAGGGAAAAAAGGTGAAGCTCTTGTACTTCGTAATAAGCTTGAGGCATTTAAAAAACTGATTATTTCTAATGTTCCTAAAGGATCAGAAGCAGATTATCAGAAGCGAATGGATAATCTATTAAGCACACAAGATCCTGTGAAAAAAGTAGATGGTGGAAAAGGAACATGGGAATTGGTAAGTTTCTATCATAACCCGGTTGTAGCCACTGTTGCACTTCTCACAAAGTTTCAATCTGATGTGCGTAATGCGGAATCACAAGTGATCGATGATCTTTTGGGTTCTGTAGACAGAAATATTATTAAGCTTGATAAACTTGCAGCGAAAGTTATTGCCAATAGTACTGTAGTAACGATTGGTAGCGATTACCAGGCCGACGTATTCTTATCAGCTACATCTTCTACAATGGTGCCCGAAGTGTTTATCGGAGCCACATGGGATTCTGTTAAGCACGATAAAGTAGGTGGTAGTCCGACAGCTCTTCCGGTTGAAGGTGGCTATGCAAAATATACTGATCGTCCGAGTTCTGAAGGTGAAAAAAAATGGAATGGAGTTATCCGCGTTAAAAAACCAGATGGAACTTACGAAGGCTACAATTTTTCGCAGTCCTACGTAGCTCAGAAACCAAGTTCAGTAGTTGCTGCTGAGAAAATGAACGTTCTTTATATTGGCGTAGATAATCCAATGGCTATTTCAGTGCCCGGTGTTTCCAACAATCAGGTATTTCCAAGTATTGCAGGAGCTGGTGGATCTTTGAAACCGAATTCGGCTGCAGGTGGTGGACACTTCATTGCAACTGTTACAACTGTTGGTGAAGCGAAGATCAATGTAACAGCAGAAATCGGCGGAAAGAAAATGTCAATGGGAGAATTCAAGTATCGTGTAAAACGTGTACCTGATCCGGTTGCTACGATCTCAAACAGCAAAGGCGGTCCGATCAATAAGAGCTTGCTTGCAGCGGGAACTTTGATTCCTCAATTAGAGAATTTCGATTTCGAATTATTCTTTAAGATAACTGGATTCAAGATGTCAATTTTCGCTAAAGGAAAAGATCTTATTGAATACGAATCAACAGGAAATCAGTTGACGCAACCAATGCGTGATGCAATTGCAAAATTGCGCGCAGGTGATAAAGTGTTCATCGAATACATCAAGGCAAAAATGGCTACAGGGGCAGATCAATCGACCCGTAACCTTTCGCCGATGGCATTTACTATACAATAATAAAAAATACAGGAGTCATGAAAGCCAGAATCTTATTTGTGATCATGTTTGCAATGCTTAGCACTGCAGCCTTCTCACAAGATGTGCTTGATGCGGTTTACGTAAAAGAAACTGCAATCACGCGTCAGGTGATCCCTTATCCATTTTTACGTGAGGCCGATGTTATGTGGTCAAAGCGAATCTGGAGAGTGATCGACCTACAGGAAAAGATCAACCTTCCGTTGAAATATCCTTCAAGCAAACAGACAAAGGATCGTAAGAACCTTATGGATGTGGTAATGGATGCTATTTCAGAAGGCTCATTGACTCCATACAGTTTTGAAGACGATGAATTCACAAAACCATTGACCGTAAAAGAAATTGAAGGTCGTGGTGGTTCACGTTCAGATACTGTAAAGATGCAACGACCGGATCCTCCTTACGATGAATACGACACGATTATTGCCCGTGAATTCTCACGCGATAAAGTAATCGGATTCCGCGTGAAAGAAGATTGGTTCTTTGACAAACAACGTTCAGTGATCGATGTCCGCATTGTTGGACTGGCTCCATTGATATACGCAGTAGATGAAACAGGCGCAGTGC
This sequence comes from Bacteroidota bacterium, assembly GCA_043753795.1. GTDB lineage: Bacteria > Bacteroidota > Bacteroidia > AKYH767-A > 2013-40CM-41-45 > JADKIH01. The sequence continues at coordinate 3,344 of JAYUWA010000458.1, forward strand.
GTGAAGGAAATATCAAGATCCCTTTATTCTGGATCTATTATCCTGAAGCTCGTCGTCTGTTTGCCAACAGCGAAGTATTCAACAGAGAGAACGATGCTGAACGCCGGACGTTCGATGATATTTTCCAGAAGCGATTATTCGGAAGTTATATCTACAAAGAATCAAACGTCTACGATCGTCGTATTGAAGATTACAAACAAGGCTTGAGCGCTCTCCTCGAATCTGAAAAGATCAAACTTGAGATCACCAACTTTGAACATGATATGTGGGAGTTTTAAGCTTCCGCTTGATGAGAATATAAAAGCTCTGCTTCGGCAGGGCTTTTTTTATGCGCGGAAGTTTAAAAGAGGTCAAAGGTCATAGGTCAAAGGTCACACCGGCGTCTGATTTTTCAAGTATATATTTCATCATAGATCAATAATTCTATGAACTCATTGTCCTCTATGTCCTCCGTGTTTTATTCTTACAAATCTTTCGCATAATTTTTTTCTTTTTTCTTTTAATTTTTTTCTTTTGATTTTGTATTTTCTGTAGATGACCTTTGACCTTTGACCTTTGACCTTTGACCTTTGACCTTTGACCTTTGACCTTTGACCTTTGACCTTTGACCTTT
>JAYUWA010000459.1:0-3953 GCA_043753795.1 Bacteroidota bacterium
GTTTTACAATTACTCCAACTGAATTTATTAAATCAGCAGCAAGAAGTTTTCCTTCAATTCCTGATACATAAAGAATGTCTTTCGCAGGATTAGGAAATAAATAAGGTAGTTGTTTTTGTTGTCTTATGTGAGTTACATCGTTTGTCAGGCTGTCACATACAGTTCCACTTTCTGCACCAAGAAAGTAATTTGGATGATTGGGAATTGTATATGCATTAAAAGCAGGCAGTGCAATGCAGTGTTGACAAAAATCACATGCTAATCCTAAACTATCGGGTGAATTTATTACATGCATAATCTTCGTTCCATTTGCACAATTAATATAAATCTTTCCATCGGGTGCTAATTGAGAAAGGTAAAAATTAGCTTGTGTAGTACTTATAGTCCCATCATAAATTCCAACTGTTGTTTGACTTGCTGGAATATTTGAAGCTTGCATATCGAATTGATAAAGGTAGTTGGTGCTTGAAACATATAAGAACCTTCCAGATGGGGAAAATGCACAACCTCCGGTTGGCATAGTATCATTGATTGCAATATGAATTTGATTAGAAAACTCACCGGTACATCGATCAAAATCCCAGATATCTAGATCATATACTGTTTCATAGTACGCGAATTTATTACCATCCTGAGAAAAAACTGTTTGTCCAAAATCGTGGCCTCTATAAGTAATTAAATCCTGAACAAATGGACCTTGAATACCATTTGGAGTTATAAGAAATTTAAACATTAAACTGCTAAAATCCTTATGTGCAAAGAGCCACCAGTCTCTTCCATTGGCATGTTTTGTTGCTGTTAATCGACCATCAACTAAGGTGTCCTGTAAGAGAACGACATTCTTTTGTGTCACTGCACCAAGTCCACCATCAAGACTCATATCAACAATTGAATAATACAAATAAAAAGTGGCATAGCTTAAACCATAATCATCGCAAGTTTCATGAAAAAGATAATATTTATTTATTTCCCCGGGAATCGGTAAAACTAAATTAGCTTGAGGAATAGTTAATCCACGAGCAGTACGTTGAGTTGTATAGATTCCAGGATTTAAACCTGAACCATTCATCATAGTATCATTAAGAGCATTCGCTATATAAACGCCATTGGAATAAAATAACAAGTTACCAGAAGAATCAGATATTTGCCCATTTGTACAATTTATACTCATCTCTCTATTTACCATAGATAAGTTGAATGCCCCCGAACTAAAATCAATATTCATTCCTGAAAAATTAGGAACACAACAGTCATAACCCATTAGCCAAAGGTTATTAATTCCTTGGCTAATGGAATTTGTGTTTATCAATATAAAAAGGAGTAGTATTTTTAGTCTCACATGATAAAGATATGTAATTATCGATACGAAAAAATATTTCCCGCAGATTGCGCGTAAAAGGCGCAGATGAAGGCGCAGATTTTTGTGGTTCAAAAACAAACGTTCCGTTTTTTATTACTTTTTTTATTGTATCATATTTTGAAAATGCAATCTGCGAATTTATCTACGCCTTCATCTGCGGGATCTGCGGGAGATTTTTTTTTGCTTGATTAAAGACTATTACTTGTATCAGTGGATTAAAAATCCACAGCTCGGGAGCAAAGGATTGCAAATCCTTCGCAGCTAAACCACAAAAAAAAGCCCGAAGTAAATTCTCCGAACTTTTTTTTCTTTTCAAAAGAAATCGAAAATTATTTTTTCACTTTACTCGTCATCATTTTCAATGAAGCGACTTCCATATCAGTTAAGAATCTCCATCTTCCGCGGGGAAGATCTTTCTTTGTAAGTCCTGCAAAAATTACACGGTCAAGTTTTTTTACTTCGTAACCTAAATGTTCGAAGATCCTTCTTACAATTCGGTTTTTTCCGGAGTGTAGCTCTACTCCTACTACATTCTTCTCTTCACCTGAACCTGCATAAAGGATATTATCAACTTTAATAGGTCCGTCTTCGAGTTTCAGTCCTGCTGTGATCTGTTCCATGTCAACTGTTTTCAGATTCTTATCTAATTCAACCTGATAAACTTTTTCCATCTGGAATGATGGATGAGTCAATTTTCTTGCAAGATCGCCATCGTTTGTGAAAAGTAAAACTCCGGTTGTATTTCTGTCGAGTCTTCCTACAGGATATACTCTCTCTTTACATGCTTTAGCGATAAGACCCATTACTGTTTTACGGTCATCGGGATCTTCTGTTGTTGTAATGAAATCTTTCGGCTTATTCAAAAGAATGTAAACCATACTCTCACCACGCAACGTTTCACCATTGTATTTCACTTCATCACCGGGCATAACTTTGTATCCCATTTCTGTGACCACTTTTCCATTGATAGAGATCACACCAGCTTCAATCATTTCATCTGCTTCACGACGGGAACAAATTCCTGCATTGGCAATGAATTTATTCAAACGTGTTGAACCATCTTCATCTGCTTTTGGTCGTGCCGGAGATGCTTTTTTCTTCTCGCCATAAAATCCTGACGACTCTTTACGATTCCATTTCGTCGCTCCGAATTCACCTTCTTCTTTCTTTCCTCTGAAAGAAGGCTTCTTGTCGAATGAACCACCACGTGCTCCTGCCGAACTTCTTCCTGCAGGACGCTCACCTCGTGCTCCACCTCTGCCACCGGCATCACGTGAACCAGTAGATGAAGATCTTCTCTTACTGCGATCGAATTCACTTTTCGGTGCATCATCATTGAAAGCTTTACGAGCCGGACGTTCTGCATCCGGTGTAATATCTCTTCCAAAGGATGGTTTGCGATCATCGCTTCCCGCTCCTCTGTTATAATTTCTTTTTGGCGCTGTATCATCAGATGAACGACGCGGACGTTTTTCATCTCTCTCTGAACCTTTACCTTTGTATTCTCCTTTATCGTATGCACGTTTCGGACGTTCGTCACTCGATGATGAACGTTTTTCATCTCTTGATGATGAATCAGCACGATCTGAATAAGATCGTTTCGGTTTTTCATCGAATGATCTTGATGTCTTAGGACGATCACCTTCTTCTCGTCTTGTGTAAGGACGCTTCGGTGCATCATCTCCTGAACTTCTTCTGTCTTCACTCCGATCAACAACACGTCTTGGTTTTTCATCGAATGAACGAGATGTCTTCGGACGATCACCATCAATTATACGTTTATTATAAGTCCGCTTTGGTGCATCATCACCTAAAATTCTTCTGTCCTCACTTGGATCAACATCCCATTTCGGTTTATCATCGAATGCACGAGATGACTTTCCACGAAACCCTGTTCCGCCGCCTCTGTTATATGGTCTTTTTTGTGAGTCTTCACTTGAACGTGAACGCTCAGTACTTCCTATTCTTGATGGACGTTTTGGTCCGTCACCATAACCCGAAGATCCTGGACGTTCACTGCTACCTTCGCCTCTATTATATGGACGTTTTGGTCCATCTTCAGAAGCGGAGCGATTCTCATCGCGTGGGGTATAAGTTCGTTTTGGTTTTTCATCGAATGATCTCGATGTTTTCGGGCGACCGGTACTTCCTTCGCCTCTGTTATATGGTCTTTTTGGAGCTTCATCGCCGAAAGATGTACTTTTTGGTCTGTCACTTCCTCTTGCATCACTTCTTGAGCCGCGACGGTCACTCGGACCATCAGTACTTCTGCTAAAACGCGGTTTTTCGCTACCTGACGAGGCACCATATGCTCGTTTACCGCCACTTTTTCCGCCACTAGTCTTAGAAAAAGAGCCTTTTCTGCCTGATTTCGAAGAAGAACCTGTCCTGCCTGCTGAGGACCTGCCTGTTTTTTTCATGCGGCGAAGGTAGTCTTTTTCGGGGCGTGGAGGGAAGAAATTTAGCAATTCGTAATCTCGAATTACTAATTAACCCGTTGTTCGAAATTATTGCCCCTCGACTTCGCTCGGGGACCGTCTTATAAGTAGTAATGTGTGAATTTTTTGCGAAGAAAATTTAACTTCAATTTTAA
>JAYUWA010000460.1:0-3947 GCA_043753795.1 Bacteroidota bacterium
CCTTCGTATTGAGAGAATGGTGTACCCGTATCCGCTACTCTGATACGACATTGGCCTTCGTGAATATCATATACTTTTCCATCACTTCTGACAATAGCAAAGTGAAAGGAGTATATATTCGGTGCAATAAAATCAGCAGGAATTTTCATCGTCCCGATGATTCTGTTTTCTTGAAAGTCAAGTTGTGATAGGGGCTTATGGATCGTGAAAATTCTATTTCCGTATTTGTCTTGCAATGCAACAGAAAGAATCTCATCACTTAGCTTTTTATTTGTTGCAAGCGTGAATTTAATTTTAATAGCCTGATTAAATCCGAAAACTGAAGTGGGCTTTTGATCTTGATCAATTGTAGTGACCTGTTCAATAAACATTTCTTTTTTGTCGGTAAGTTTTGGATCATGACTGAACGTATTTTCGCTTTCCTGATAATCGAAAGAAAGGTATTTGGAAGTAACAATGTCAGTGCTGTCGCTGATCAGAATTTCACCTTTGCTCATCAGCAAAGCTCGTGAACACAATTGACTGACAAGTCCCATCTGATGACTTACAAAAAGGATTGTACGGCCACTTCGAGTAACTCCTTCCATTTTTCCGATACATTTTTTCTGAAAATCTGCATCACCAACAGCTAGCACTTCGTCAATGATCATGATCTCAGGATTTAAAAATGCTGCAACAGCAAAGGCCAGTCTTAATTGCATCCCACTTGAATAGTGTTTAAGTTGCGTATCAAGGAATTTTTCTATTCCTGCAAAATCGATAATCTCGTCAAATTGCTGCTGGATCTCACGTCTTTTCATTCCTAAAATGGAACCGTTAAGATAAACATTTTCACGACCGGTCAATTCAGGATGAAAGCCTGTGCCAACTTCGAGTAAAGATGCAATTCGGCCACGGGAAATAATTTTTCCCTCTGTTGGAGGTGTTATTTTTGAAAGAACTTTCAGTAAAGTAGATTTGCCGGCACCATTTTTTCCGATAATACCAATACTTTCCCCTGCATTAACTGTAAAAGATACATTCTTTAATGCCCAGAATTCTTCAGATTCTTTTCTTGAAAAAAAACTTAATGGATTTACAAGCTTGCTCCGTAATGATTCATACGGCAAATGTTCATGGTAGATCCTGAACTTCTTTGAGATATTTTGAACTTCTAATATCGGTTTCATTAAGCTATATCAGCAAAGTAATATTCTGTTTTCCTAAAATAAGATAATCCAACAAAAAAAATGATCAGTGAAATTAAAAGACATTGTCCCGTCATAGCAAACGAAGGCGGAACTCCGTTAATTGCGCCACGCAAAATCTCAATCGCTCCTGAAATCGGATTCAGATTGAGTATGTTTCTGATGGTCTCGTTTTTTATAATCGTTACAGGATATATCACAGGAGTCAGAAATAACAGGATCTGAATCATGAAAGGAATTATATACCTGAAGTCTCGGTACTTTACATTTAATGCTGCCAGTAAGCAACCGAATCCAAATGTTGTCATCAATGTGATAAATAAGGAAAGCGGTAGAAACAAAGCAATAGAACCAAGAGAAAAAGATGGAAGGTAGTAGAACAAGACTATAACAAACATCAATAATGTCATAACGAAATCAACAAGTGTTCCCAGGATTCCGGAAATTGGAATTATCAATCTTGGAAAATAGATCTTTTTGATAATATTGGAATTTACGATCATGCTATTGCCTGCAGTTGAAATTCCTGTAGCAAAAACATTCCACAAGATCAGTCCGGAAAAAACAAAGACAGGATACGGTAAATTATAAGATTTAATGTCTAAATGTGAAGCAAAGAAAACAGTAAAAATTACCATTAATAGGAATGGCTGAAGTATGGCCCAAAGTGCTCCAAGTACCGTTTGTTTGTACTTGATCTTAATATCACGTAAGGTGAAGAAATAGATCAGCTCGCGAAAATCCCATAACTCTTTAATGTTGAACTGCAAACCTTTAGCAGGTTTGATTTCATATTCCATATCAGGCGCTTTTACGCAAACCTACATTAAATCTGAGTTTTTATCAAGGATAATTACAAATTATAAAGGGCAGTTATGAACGAGTTCAATAAGGATTAGCGCCCGAGAAAACTGATGCTTCCTTGGAAAAACACTTGTGTCCTTGTGCTAAATTTTAGTGAGTTTAGTGTTTAATTTTTACTTGGAATGTGAGATCACAAGCTGTCTGTAATAAACCTTTTCTTTGAAGATAACTCTGATCGTATAAAGACCTTCCGGTAGAGTTGCTACATTGATTTTGTAATCTGAAAACCCGTCAGGAGCCAGAGCATTATAAATTTCCGACATCAATCTTCCTGTCTGATCGTATAGCGCAATTTCCAGATTCGACTTGAATGGAAGTACAATGCGCAGCGTCGCTTCTTCTGAAGCAGGATTTGGGTACGGATTGATGATCGAAAGGTCATTGGTACGGCTATAGCATTTCTCATTGTTAGTGATCACATCATCTTTCTGACCATTTGGATCAAGTGCAGTGATACAATATGAATTACTGTTTATGCCACTCGATAATCTGAATGCTGCAGTAAAATGATAGTTCTGTATACCTGTAGTGCCATTAGGAATCGAGCGCTCTAATCGCTCACGGATTGTATTTCCATCTTCCATTCTCGCTTCCATCAATACATTGTTGATCTCAAGTGTACCAAGATTTGAAATTGTTGCAACAACATAGAAGAACTCATCATCCTGATATGAAGAATCACCAACTATTGCTATATCAAGAACAGGCTTGATCACATAAATTTCTTTCTGCATTGTATCCTTGCATCCGAAAATGCTCGTTACAATCTGAGTGATCGTAAACAGACCAGTGTCGCTATACAAATACGGTGGATCTAATTCAGTACTGATAAAACCATCGACACCAAATGTCCATTCATGCGAATTTGCATTGTATGACTGATCGGTGAACTGTACTGCAAGTGGTGGATTTCCGTATTGCGGATCAAAACTGAAATTTGCTATCGGTAAACCATGTATACTTACAACTTTTGATATTGATTTATCACAACCAATATCACTTATAACATTAAGTGTAACATTAAAATTCCCGGAATCACTAAAAGTGTAACTCCCGGAAGGTCCAGTGAAACTCACATTTGGTTCCTGAATATGCCAATCATAACTTGCAATAGTGCCTGATGAAATTGTGGAAGTACTTGTTAAATCGTATGGCGAACCTAAACATCCAGGTGGAGTAGAAAATGCAGGAACAGGAATTGGCGAAACAGTAACTTGCCTTGTTGCTGTACCAACACATCCTCTGATAGACGTTACATTTAATGTCACCTGATAGTTAGTAGCATTAATATAATAATGTGCCGGTTCTTTCAACTGATTAGTTTGATTGTCTCCGAAGTTCCACAGATATAGGCTATCAATTGGTGAGCCCGGGTTAAAGAATTCCATCAGGTCGCCAAAGCAAGTAGGAAAGTAGGTGAAATTAACTGAAGGGGTCTGATTTACACGAATAGTTTTTACGATTGTGTCGCTACAACCAAAGTTTGTAACTACTATTAAAGATGAATTGTAGTTAAAGGTTGTATCGTATAAGTGAGTTGGATTTGTAAGCGTAGAGGTATTGTTCGGTGAACTGAAATCACCGAAATTCCAGATGTTTTGGGAAATAACACTCATTGAATCACAAGTACTCTGATTGGTGAATAATACGTTCTGTCTTGTACATGGATTGTTAGTAGCGAAATTTGCAATTGGTTGCGGATGAATTGTTATGGTATCATAGGTAATATCTGTACAACCTTCAGGCGAAATTGCCAGCAATGATACAGGATAGATTCCTGTGCTGGCATATGTAAAAAATGTATTTGTGAAAACGGAAGAATCGCTGTCTGTTAAATGCCATAAATAAGAAGCAATAGAACTTCCGCTTGCCGGTATGGATTGATTTGTAAACGAT
>JAYUWA010000461.1:0-11848 GCA_043753795.1 Bacteroidota bacterium
GTAAAACCAATGCGTTTGAAAATATTCAGGATCTCATTTCTGACTAATGAAAGCGGATGACGAGAACCAAGAGCATTTGATTCTCCCGGTAAGGTAAGGTCAAGATCTTTCGGCTTCTGAGAATCACTTGCGCTCTCTAATGCTTGCTGAAATGATTCCAGTCTTTCTTCTGCTTTTACTTTCAGACTATTGACCATCTGTCCAAAGTCTTTTCGCATTTCAGGAGCAATACTTTTCATTTCAGAAAAAAGATCTGCTAACACACCTTTCTTTCCAAAATATTTTATTCTGAATCCTTCAACTTCTTCTTTCGACTGCGCAGCGAATTTTTCTATTTCACTGATCAGCGTGTCAATCTTTTCTTGCATTACTTAATTTGTTTCATTTTCATTCTCACATTTTCCACAGGGCGATCACCGGGAGCAGTTTTTACTGCTGCAATTTTATCAAGTACTTCAAGACCTTTAATAACTTCACCATATACAGTATATCCTTTGTCAAGATGCGGAGTACCACCTACTGTTGTATAAAGCTCTTTTTGTTTTGGACTTAACGTTATTCGACGTTGCATTTCAAGCATTGGAATTTGTTCTTGTTTTAAAACCTGCCCTTGTACAATGTAAAACTGACAACCGCTCGAAGCTTTAGTTGGATTCTCAGTTCGTGCTGCACACAAAGCTCCTTTTTTATGAAATAGTGAATCGACAAATTCTGCCGGAACAGTATATCCAACATCTCCATTCCCTAACATCACTCCGGGAGCAGCATTTTTCGATTCCGGATCACCACCTTGTATCATGAAATTCTGAATAACACGGTGAAACAATAAACTGTCGTAAAATTTTTGATTTACCAACTTCAGGAAATTATCGCGATGTTGTGGAGTCGAGTTATAAAGTTTCACTACCATATCGCCCATATCAGTTGAAATAAGGACTTCATGCTCAATATTTTCATCAACTTTCGGTTTTGTGACAGTTTGAGGCCCCTTACACGCAGAAATGAGACATATTATTGAAAAAAGAATGCTTATTTTCTTCATTTTATTATATTTTTGTAGTGTTATTAGATAGACTACAATATTAACCAAAATCAGATGAATTCAGAAAAGAGAGGCGGACTAATTACTGCCCTTGTTGTATCCGTAGTTTTTTGTGTTTTTACATTCAGTTCTTGTAAAAAGGACGGACCTACTGTGGCCGTTATAACTGTAGTTGACTCTGCAGGACGTTCAGTACAAGGAGCTTCCGTTACTCTTTGGCAAGACACTGCTGTCAATAATGTGAATGGTGTTCAGTCTAATCTTCGCGTTACAAAAATTTCTGATGCTGCCGGCAAAGCAGAATTTTCTTTTCAACTTGAGGCTTACCTTAATGCTGAAGCAATCCGGAACGCAGATACTGCCCGGTCTGTCGTTCGTTTAAAAGAACATGAAACCGTGGGAATCACTCTCTACCTTTAAGCGTAGAAAGTTATTTAAGATATTCAATTACAGCCTGTTTCAGTAGCAGGTCTTGTTCTTTCAGAGTTAGCGGCGGCAATTTTTTTACTAATTTCCAATGTGGCCAGCCATCCTGATCGAGCCCCTCTAATTCATAATACCCAAATTGACTCATTAAGCGGCATACTGCTATATGCATCAGATCCTGCTTTTCATCTTTTGAATATTTCATCGGACCTTTACCCAACTCCTGAATACCGATCAAAAAAAGTATTGTTTGCAGATCAGGCTCTTCTCCATAGGTATTTGCCAATGATTGGGTCAGTTTCTCCCAATCCTGCTTCAAATTTTGTAAATCAATTGCATCCATTTGCAACAAAGGTATTCAGAATTTTGTGGGATTGCTACCTTTGCGGCCCACTGAATTATTTTAATCGTGCAGCACCAACACTTATTTCGGATTCTCTTCGTTTTATTTTTGTTCTTTTCTGTAGCTGTAAAAGGTCAGATTAAAACCGGTCGCCCGGTCGACATAGTAATTGCGTTGGATCTGAGCAGCAGTTCAAACGGACTAATCGATCATTTGAGAAATCATATCTGGGATTATTGGTACACTCTTTCAAACTGCAATCCACAGCCAAATTACAGAATCGCAGTTGTAACGTATGCACGTTTCAGTTATGGAAAACAAAATGGATATACTCGTATCGTAAAAGATCTGAGCACAGATTTTGAAAAGCTCAGCAGTCTTTTATATAAAATTCCTTCACGAATTGAGAAAGGAGATCAATATGTTGGCGCAACATTGAACACCTGTCTGAAAAAAATTTCCTGGTCCAAAGATCCGGACGCAATAAAGATGATCTTCCTCGTAGGAAATGGTGATGTAACCACCGGTACAACTGATATAGATGTTGTGGTAGATAAATTAGTGGCACAAAATATTATCGTTAACACTGTTTATTGTACTGTTCCGGGTGAAAAAAAAGCAGTAAAAGGGTGGGAAAGAATTGCATTGAAAGGCCGAGGGAAAATTTCTTCTATGTCAATCAGAAATAAATATTTTGACCGTTTAAATGGATTTGATATTGCTAAATTCCGGGCCTTAAATAGAAAGTTTAATAAAACCTATCTGTGGTATGGACCTGAAGGCAAAGCGCGATACAACAGAATGGTTGAAGTAGATAATAAAGCGTACATCACAAATACCGAAGGTTTCAGATATAGAATTCTGCATAAAATTTCTGACGACTATCAGCGAACAAATAATAGTTGGGATCTTGTTGATCTCTATTCAAAGAACCCGGTTGATTTTATTAAAGTCGACAGGAAAACAATGATCGATACATGCCGGAAAATGAATACCGATCAATTGAAAGCGTTTATTATCTTTAAAAAATATGAGCGCAAAAAGATCGGGGCGATGATGGCTGAAATGATAATTAATAAAGAATTAAAAGATAAAGAAGAAGGACAGACCGTTAATAAAACGATGCCGACTTTGGATATCGTAACATTGAACATAATTCGCGATATGCTTAAAGAAGAATCGTGTGAATGTCCAAAACACTAAAACAAAATGTCTAGTTGGAATAAATGGATCTTCGGTGGATTAGGTTGGGCAGTAGGTGGCCCGATCGGTGGAATCCTTGGCTTTGCCCTTGGATCGATCACAGAAGAAAGCAGTATCAAATTAAATTCAGGAAACTCTAATCAGCCACCCGGATTTTTAGCAAATGATTTCAGCGCTGCATTGCTAGTGCTATGCGCTGCTGTGATGAAAGCCGATCAGCGGATTTTAAAATCTGAACTTGATTTCGTTCGCAACTTTTTTAATCGTCAGTTTGGAGAAGCGCATACGCAACAACGAATGCTTCTCTTTCGTGAGATCCTTAAACAGGAAATTCAGATCGGACAAGTTTGTCAGCAGATCAGACAATATGTTGATCCGCCATCGCGACTGGAGCTAATCCATTTATTGTTTGGACTTGCTTCAACAGATGGATCAGTAGGACCTGCAGAATTAAATGTGATCAGTCAGGTGAGTCATCTCATCGGAGTTTCTCAGGCTGATTTCAACAGTATCAAAGCAATGTTCATTGCTGAAGCTGATTCGTCATACAAAATTCTCGAAGTAGAAAAAACTGCAACGAATGATGAAGTGAAAAAAGCCTTCAGAAGAATGGCAGTAAAATATCACCCTGATAAAGTTCATCACCTCGGCCCCGAATATCAGAAAGATGCACAGGAAAAGTTTAAGAAGATCAATGAGGCTTATGAGAAGGTGAAGAAGGAACGGGGGATGGTATAATTCAGTTTGAGTTTGTTGTGTGAAGTGTGAGGTACTTACACACTACACACAACAAACTCAAACTTCATACTAATAAACAACACTTCCTCTGAAACAATGCAGTCTCTCGACATCATTATTCTAGCTCTTCTCGCCTTCGGCGCCATTCGTGGTTTCATGAAAGGGTTTATCTATGAAGTAGCGATGCTCGGTGCTTTAGTGTTATGTTATTTTCTAGGATTTAAAATGGCTGCTTATGTATCAGAATTTTTATTCAAAACATTTGGCGGTTCACCGGATACATTGCGTTTTGTTTCGTATGCTATTGTCTGGATAGGAGTGAGCATCGGTGCCTGGTTTCTTGCAAAACTTTTTGAAAGTCTTGTCAACATTGCTGCACTTGGAATCTTCAATAAAATCGCCGGCTCAATTTTCGGAATTTTAAAATATGCTTTTCTGATCGGACTGTTTTTATATTTCTTCAACAAAGCCGATGCAAAGTTCAACTGGATTGATACTGATAAAAAAGCGGAATCGATTTTTTATTATCCGTTGTTGAAGGTGGGAGTACTTGTTATTAATAAAAAATAAGAAAGTTTCACGAGAGGCTACCGGGACAGAGTCCCGATGGCCTCTCGATGTAAGGATAGATTCCGACACTACTGTAATTTTGTAGTAGTGAATATTTTTAAAGAGTTCTCTAGTATTAACTTTATTATTATTTGCCAATTGCAACTACCCCCGGCAATTCCTTCCCTTCAATATACTCCAACAACGCTCCGCCACCTGTAGAAACATAAGACACCTTATCCGTCAGATTAAATTTCGAAATCGCAGCTGCAGAATCACCACCGCCAATTAATGAGAATGCACCTTTCGAAGTTGCAGTAGCGATTGCATTTGCAACAGCTTTTGTTCCGTGAGAGAATTTTTCAAATTCAAAAACTCCGGCCGGACCGTTCCACAAAATTGTTTTTGATTGCGCAATGGCATCATTAAAAAGTTTTTCTGATTTTGGACCTATGTCAAGGCCCATCCATCCATCCGGAATTTCATTGATGTTACACTCTTTTGAATTTGCTTCGGCATCAAATTTATCTGCAATGATTGCATCAACAGGAAGAATTAAATTTACATTCTTTGCTTTCGCTTTTTCTATGATTGATAATGCAAGATCAAGTTTGTCTTCTTCGACTAAAGATGAACCGATCGTTCCGCCCATAGCTTTCACAAATGTAAAAGCCATTCCGCCGCCGATCAATAAATTGTCAACACGATTCATCAGTTGTTCTATGATAAGAATTTTGTCTGACACTTTTGCCCCACCCATAATTGCTGTAAATGGTTTCTCGGAATTCAAAAGTACTTTATCGGCATTGGCAATTTCATTTGCCATTACATATCCGAAAAACTTTTTACCCGGAAAATTTTCTGCGATCACGGCAGTTGATGCATGTGCTCTATGAGCTGTTCCAAAAGCATCGTTTACATATACATCTCCAAGGGCTGCAAGTTTTTTTGCAAAAGCAGCATCGCCCTTTTCTTCTTCTTTATAAAAGCGGAGGTTTTCCAAAAGCAAGATCTCTCCCGGAAGTAATTCTGATGCTAATTGTTTCGCCTGTTCACCAATACAGTCGTCCGCAAATTTTACATTCGTATCAGTTAGTTTTGCAATGTGATCGACAAGATGCCTCAACGAATATTTATCAACCGGACCTTCTTTCGGACGACCTAAATGCGACATTAAAATTACAGAACCACCATCGGAAAGTATTTTTTGTATCGTTGGAATCGATGCACGGATTCTTGTGTTGTCTGTAATGTTGAATTCTTTATCAAGCGGTACATTAAAATCAACACGGATTAAAGCCTTTTCGTTTTTGAAGTTGTGGTGGTCGATGGTTTTCATGGGGTAAAAGTAAACAAAATAGTACCGGGATTTGACCGGGATTAAACTGATTTTGGGATTACGCAGAAGTCAGAACCGGGGTTTAATGGATTACGGGATTACCGGGGAAAACTTTACCGGGATTAAATGGATTATTGGATTAACCGGGAAGAGTGTTTCATGGATTAGAAGACTATAGTATTAAAATGCAAAATGATAACACTCTATTATTTAAAAATTATATAAATGAATTCGGTTGACAATTAATTTCAGAGAGACAGGATTTATCAAGTATCTCAGATCACCAAGTTCCATTTCAGTTACTTTCTTATTAATCTACAATCAGTTAATTCCCGGGAATCCCTTAATCCATTTAATCCCGGTTCTGACTTCTGTGTAATCCCAAAATCAGTTTAATCCCGGTCAAATCCCGGTATTATTGAAACGCCTCACAATCCGGTCCCGGGCTGAATGGTCTCTTACAAAACTGAAACTTAAATCCGAAAAAGAAATCGAATGCTTGAGTATCTGATAGCCCTATGAATTGAAGTAATCGGTCACTTCCAATTACAAACCATTTGTATCTGATCCCTAATCCAATTGACGGTTGGTCCCATTCAAATAATGAATAATTCAGATTCGCTTCGAAAGTTCTTTTTTCATATCGCACGGCAAGATTCATTTGATCACCTCTTGCAATTTGGTTTTCCGTGAAATGAATCCTTTTTACCAATGAAAGATTTCCATAGATCTTCGGTGTGAATGAATAATCGAATTGCGTACTCACTGCAAGTGGCATCCACATATAAAATCCTTCTTCACGCACAGTTCCGCCGATATTCTGAACTACAGTTGTTCCGGCATTTTCCAAACCAATACTCGCTGAATCAATTCCTGTCCACACCTGATTTGCTGTCGTAGCAATCTCTATAATTTCCGAGTCTCTGAAATAGCGGATCGTACCAAGATCAATCAACGAAACACCAATTCTGTAGTCATACTTTTTTATGTTGTCGTTACTCCGATTACAATCAAATCCGCCTTGCTTTCTTTTGTGCATATATGTTGCACCGAGAGTTGTACTCAATCCGGCACCACGTAAGGCTATGAATGAATCATCAACTGCTTTTCCAATCTTTGCATTGACATTGTGAAAGACAACATTGCTAGAATCCAAAACAGTATAGTCTAAATTTTGTATGTCACCATACAAACCATTAAACCCGATAAGTAAATTTCCGGTTGCTGCCCATTTAAGATAATGTTTTTCAGTTTCGCGATAAACTTTCCCATAAGTTCCGCCCAGTTCTAACCAACTTGCGCTTGCAAAACTCATAGGTGTTGAGTTGAATTTTACGCCAAAAATTTCCGGTGCATGAAATCCTGAATAGAAGGTATATGCTAAATGTGCAGGGACATTCAAAACACTCAGTTCACTTCTGAAAGCAGAATGCAGACCCCATGCCCAATCTCCATTGTTCTTGATATAACTTGGTCCGATGATCAAAGTATGAGCGAAACCTTTTTGAAGTGCATTTGAATTTCTGAATAAGTAATTTTTTCCGGGTTCATTGTTGCCGAAAATTGTATTCAAAATTATATTTTCTTCTTTTGGAAAATAAATGTAACTGTTCTCTGCAAAGAAATCTCCGGCAATTATATTGA
Source organism: Bacteroidota bacterium (assembly GCA_043753795.1). Lineage (GTDB taxonomy): Bacteria > Bacteroidota > Bacteroidia > AKYH767-A > 2013-40CM-41-45 > JADKIH01. Next base: position 7,285 of record JAYUWA010000461.1, read on the forward strand.
TCTCGTATTTGTAAGGAGCGCCAACTATTGTAGATGGATTGAGAAAGATTCCCATGTTCCCGCTGTAGTTGCTATTACTTATTCCCCACATTTCCTGCCCATAGCTGAAGTGCGAGATCAAAAAGCAGAGCGAAAGAATTATTTTTTTCATTGTGGTAAAGATACCTGTTTTTGTTGTTTGTGTATGCTTGATCGATATAGACTTGTTACAAAAAAGTACCTTCTTTTGTGCGGTTATTCTTTTCATTTTTTATTTAGTCATTTGACTATTTATTAATGCTGTCTGCCTGTGGTGGATAGTCTGGCAAGAGGGGAAAATTGGGGGAAACCCTTGCCAGGCGTAAGCAACTTTTATTAGTACAATCTTCTTACACAATTTACTTTTATGTAGTCACTTATCTTGGGCCGTTTTGATCGCGCGCCCCCGGGGTTTAAATATGTATACTAATCAGCATATGTATTATTCACCCGGATTATGACCACTAAACTTCTTATCTTTCGCTACTCGTCACCTTCCACAATAAATATTCCTACAATTTCCACAACGGTAAAAACAAAAAACTATTTTTGTGCTGTGAAATTCGAAGAAGTGATCGGTCATAGCGACGTGAAAAAGCGCCTGATCCGCTCCGCTAAGGAGAACAGGGTAAGTCATGCTTTGCTGTTTCTTGGTCCGGAAGGTGCCGGAGGATTACCGCTTGCTAATGCCTTTGCGCAGTATCTGGTCTGTGAAAATCCCGGTGATGATGATTCATGTGGCACTTGTTCTGCATGCAAAAAGATGGACAAGTTTGTTCATCCTGATGTTTCCTATACTTTTCCTGTTGCTTCAAAGGAAAAAATTAAAGAACCCAAAAGTGTTGATTTCATAGAGCAGTTTCGTAAAGCGATCATAGCGCAGCCTTATCTGAGTTATATGAACTGGATGGAAAATGCTGACCTCGATAACAAACAGGGAATTATTTCTGTCCACGAGAGCGCAGATATCATGCGACGGTTAAATCTCAAAGCAGTTGAAGCCCCATACAAAATTGTTATCATCTGGCTGCCGGAGAAAATGAATGATCCCGCAGGAAATAAGTTACTGAAAATTTTAGAAGAACCACCGGAGCGTACACTTTTCTTTCTGGTGTCTGAAAATTATGAAGGACTTCTTACAACGATTATTTCCAGAACACAGCTTGTGAAAGTCAACCGGATCGGTGAAGAGGATATGCTTGCGGAATTGATCACGAATCATGGACTCGATAGAGCAACTGCAAGGCATTTGCATCATAAGTCGAATGGAAGTTTTTCCGAAGCTATGCTCCTGATCGATCGTGCTGAAGAACGGGCAAATTTTGAAAAAGATTTTATTAACTGGATGCGCGGTTGTTATCAGTTAAACGTAAAAGTCATTAATGATCTCACTTTAAAATTAAATGATCTTTCCCGCGATGAACAGAAAGAATTTTTAGTCGACTGTCTTGATAATGTCCGCGAATGTTTACTCATCAATTATGGAAATCGTGCGCTGCTTCGGCTTGATGGTGAAGAACTAACTGCAATCGCCCGACTAGCTCCTTTTATTCATATCAATAATGCAGAAGAACTGATCGAAGAATTCAACAAAGCAATTTTTCACATTGACCGCAATGCGAATTTTAAAATTTTGTTTTCGGATTTATCATTTACAGTGCATAGATTGATTAGGGTAGAGCGTTAAATTAAAGATTGCAAGACTCAGTCATTATTCACATTTCACATATCAAGCTCCACAGATATTTTGAGTTTGAAGTGTTCTGTGTGTGGAGCCTTTCTACTACTACCACACGCAATCAACCGGTGCGACTTATATTACCTGCTGGAATTCAAGCAAATACCACGTCCACTTATATTACTTCCCTAATTCCCTAAATTTGCTATTTTTGCATGTTATTGACAAAAATCATATGGCTTGTAAATCATGTAGTACGGGAAAAGATGGGGCTCCAAGCGGGTGTCGGAGTAATGGCACTTGTGGAACCGGCGGCTGCAACAAGCTCAATGTATACAATTGGCTTTCTGATATGGTGCTCCCTTCAGGACAAGCGCCGTTTCCAATTGTTGAAGTTCGTTTTAAAGGCAGTCGTAAAGAATTTTATACAAATAAAGATAACGTTGAATTAAGAGTTGGTGACCTGGTTGCTGTTGAAGCTACTCCCGGACATGATGTCGGTGTTGTTTCTATGGTTGGCGAATTGGTACGTTTTCAATTGCGTAAAAAAAGTGTTACAGAAGATTCGGATACGATAAAAGCACTTTATAGAAAAGTCAAACAATCAGAATTAGATAAGTATAACGAAGTTAAAGATAAAGAGACTGCAACTCTTTCTCGTTCACGTGAGATCATTCAATCGCTGAAACTTTCAATGAAGTTGAGTGATATAGAATTTCAAGGCGATGGAAAGAAAGCAACTTTCTTTTATACTGCTGATGATCGTGTCGATTTTCGTGAACTGATAAAAAAACTTGCTGAAGAATTTCGCATTCGTGTTGAAATGCGTCAGATCGGAATGCGTCAGGAAGCGGGACGCTTAGGAGGTATTGGTGTGTGTGGAAGAGAACTTTGTTGCTCTACTTGGCTGACAGATTTCAAAACTGTTTCAACAAGTACTGCACGCTATCAAAACCTTGCACTTAATCCTGCGAAACTTGCCGGCCAGTGTACAAAACTTAAATGTTGTCTTAACTATGAATTGGATTCATACGTTGACGCTTTAAAAGATTTTCCTTCTACAAATGTAATTTTGGAAACAGAGAACGGCCGCGCTTTTCATCGCAAGACAGATATTTTCAAACGATTAATGTGGTATGCTTATACGATCGATGAGAAAAAAGAACAACGCGAATTAAGTGAAGGCGGTGTTGCTGGAAATTGGGTCATGCTTTCTGTTGACAGAGTAAATGAAGTTATCAATCTGAATAAAGAAAAAATAAAACCTACTGATCTTGCTCTTCCTGTTGAAATAGAAATTGATATCGCTCCTGATTACGAAAATGTCGTTGGACAAGATCGTATCGACCGGATGGATAAACTGAAGAAGAAAAAGAAGAAGAAGAAAAAAGTTGGTGGTGGTGAAATGAGTGCCAGACCAGCAGCAGGTGGCCAGCAATCGAATGCTCCTCGTCCACAAGGCAATGCTCCTGCTAAACCGCAAGGAAATCAACCGAATCAAGGTAATCCGAATCAGAAACAAAATCCGAATCAGAACAAACCTCAGCAAGGTCAACGTCCGAATAATCCGCAGCAAAATCAGCCGCGTCCTAATCAAGGTCCGCGTCCGAATAATCCAAATCAAAATAAACCTCAGCAGAATCAGGGGCAACGTCCGAATAATCCTCAACAGAATCAACCGAAGCCCCAGAGTCCGCAACAAAATGTTGCTCCTCCAACTCCACCAGCCTCTTCTGATTCGCAACCGAATAGAACAAACAGAGTTCCTCGTCAACCACGTCCGGATAAACCGGCAGATCAATAACGGATGATTATTAATAATTTTATCAGAAAATATTTTACAAATATATTTATGGTCGTAGCATTGCTTTCACTTTCATCGTGTGATAGCAATGTTGTTTTCGAAGACAATGTAAAGCTTCCTGAAAATCGTTGGGAACAAAATAACGCTGTTCAATTTACTGTAGATATCCAGGATACAATTTTGCCGCATAATCTCTATATCAATCTGAGAAATGCCGGCGGATATCAGTTCAGTAATATATTTTTATTTTTTACTACAACATCTCCATCCGGAAAAATGGAGCGCGATACTTTAGAACTTACTCTCGCTGACGCCAGCGGAAAATGGTTAGGCGATGGCATGGGTGATATCTGGGACAACCGACAACTTTTTAAAAGAGGTTTTCGTTTTCCTGAATCCGGTAAATATATTTTTCAACTAGAACAAGCGATGCGAATTGATCCGCTACCTCAGATAATGGATGCTGGGATTCGGATTGAGAAAGCGAATTAGATTTTATTTTTGGATTAAAGTTTTATTATATCAGCATGTGCTAATGCTGAAAATTTCTGATCTTGTAATGTTTCAAAAATAAAACACTTAGATCACTAAGTTTTTAACACAATCCCGATAGCTATCGCATAGGCGTCAACTTAAGATAAAAAATAAATGAAGAGTATTTCGTTCAGTTGAAATGAGATTATTTATAATTTTTTTAGCAAATTATCTTTTATAACCGTCAGTTAAAGCGTAATGTCTTTTGGTTAAGGCGAATGATGTATTCGTTGTTAATTTATAGATTATTGGCCCGTTAGGGCCATACTCTTGGTAATACTTGACCACCCAAGAACGCTAAGCCCCTTTAGGGGCGCACTCTTTAAACACACAGCTTTTTTCGGCTACGAAATCACGATTGTACATCAGGAATTACCGAATGAAACCAATATATGCTGGAACTTTTATACTGTTGAAATAAGGGTCACATGGATTGTGTTTAAAGAGTGCGCCCCTTTAGGGCAATGTCATTAAGTTGTGTCTCATAATACCCTTTTATAGTTCAGTTCCGTTTGATATTTACCGGACAA
>JAYUWA010000462.1:0-3914 GCA_043753795.1 Bacteroidota bacterium
ATCAAGCCTTCTTTGACAAGTCTGCTTTCAACAGCGGCCTTCAATTCAGAAGGAACCTGCTGAGTGCCTTTTGCCAGCTTATCTTTAATCAGCTTATCAAATTCATTATTGGCATCCATTGTTTCTATTTTACTCTTATATATGATTTATTCATCAAATTTTTCTGAAGCAGATTTCTTGCTTTGAATAATTGCGTCTTGGAAGTACTTTCAGAAATATTTAATTCACTAGCAATCTCTTTGTGACCTTTCTCATCAATTACATACATGTTAAAAACAGTTCTGTATCCTACAGGAAGTTCACTAATCGCATGAATCAATTCTTCATAAGACAAATTATTTACCAAGCCCATTGGCTCATCATCAGAATCTGCTATTTCATCAGCAACTTCTTCAATAGGAAATGATGATAGGTTATGTTTTTGTTTACGGTAATAATCAATACACAGATTAATAAAAATCCGCTTCATCCAGCCTTCGAATGGTCCGCGTTTTGAATCATATGTATTCAGCTTCTGAAAAATCCTGACAAAACCTTCTTGTAAAAGATCCTTCGCCTCATCACTGTCTCCGGCATATCGCATACAGATATAGTACAAGCCGGATGAGTATTTCTCATACAGCTCGGAAAAATGACTGCTTTTACCTTGTTGGCAGCCTTTTATCAGTTCATCTGTCGACATATGTCAAGTAAAGTACGGATAGTTTTGAAATGGTTGTCTGTAACCACCATGACTCTGTCTTGGTAGCCAAATAGGAACTCTGTCCTGGTAACTAAACGAGGACTCTGTCCTAGGTACCCAATTCAGCTGCAAGGAAAGATTCTTTGCAGCTCCACATCCACTTTTAACCCACTCAATAAAAATCCAACAAAAATAAATATTATTAAGTTGTCGCCTATGCGATAGCTATCGGGACACAAATGTAGTTTCGTTATCCCTTGCTATTGTGCTAAAAACTTAGTGATCTTAGTTTTAAATTTTTTAAATTTGAGAGGTCATTAGGTTTAAACACAATATTAGAGTAAGTTTAAGTTTAAGTGTAGGTTTATAGTAATAAAACCTACACTCCCTTATACACACACTTAACTTAACCCCTCAATCTCGCCGTTTACAATTCCTATTGTTTTCGCATTGGGCTCCTCCGGTAATCCGGGCATACGCATGATCTCACCTATTATGGCAACAACAAAACCAGCACCGGCATTGATGACAACATCCTGGATCGTTAGTGTAAAATCAGAAGGAGCATTAACGAGTTTAGGATCTTCGCTGAAAGAATACTGAGTCTTTGCAATACAAACAGGTAAACGCAACCATCCTAATCGTTCGAATTTTTTTAATTTCGTTTCTGCTTTTGGACTAAAAGAAACATGTCCGGCATGATAGATCTTCTTTGCAACTTTTTCAATTTTTAATTTCAGTGGATCTACATCGTCGTAGGTAAATAATATTGGAGCTGATGGTGATTCTTCAATTACACGAACTACTTCTGTTGCAAGTTCTCGAGCTCCTTCTCCACCCGATTCAAATCCGGAATTTACAACAAAAGAAATATGACGATCTTTACACCATTGTCTGATATAATCAATTTCTCTTTGTGTGTCGAATGGATAATGATTCAATGAAACAATTATACTTTGTCCAAATGCCCGAAGATTTTCCACGTGACGTTCAAGATTCGGAATTCCTTTTTGCATCGAAACCAGATCGGGCTTTTTCGTCTCTTCGTATGGAACTCCGCCATGTAATTTCAATGCTTGCGTGCTTAAAACAAGTACAGTTGCCTTTGGATGGAGTCCTGACAAACGACATTTTATGTCCATAAATTTCTCTGCACCCAGATCACTTCCAAACCCTGCTTCAGTAACAACAAAGTCAGAAACAGACATCGCCATTTTTGTTGCGATCAACGAATTGCATCCATGAGCAATATTCGCAAACGGTCCACCATGAACAAACGCAGGAGTGTTTTCAGTTGTTTGAACAAGGTTTGGCATTAATGCATCTTTCAGTAAAACTGTAATTGCACCTGCAACACCGAGATCTTTTACTGTAAAGGGTGACTTATCCTGTTTGTACCCGACGACAACTTTTTCAATCCTTACTTCGAGGTCTTGAAGACTAGTCGATAAACAAAACAGCGCCATAATCTCAGAGGCAGGAGTAATATCAAAACCAGTTTCAGCAAGTTCTGCTTTTGTTCCCTGACCAATGCCTGTTATAATACTTCGCAATGAACGATCATTTACATCCAATACTCTGCGCCAGACAATTGAATCGATCTCCTCCGGTTTGTGATGATTCTGGTATTGATGATTATCAAGCAAAGCAGAGATCATATTATTTGCAGAAGTGATTGCGTGAAAATCTCCTGTAAAGTGCAAATTGATAGAATCCATCGGCAGTACTTGTGCATACCCACCGCCTGTAGCACCACCTTTCATTCCGAAACATGGTCCAAGACTAGGTTCACGCAAGGCTACGGAAGCTTTTTTGCCTATTTTATTCAGTCCCAGTGAAAGAGAAATTGAAGTAACTGTTTTTCCGATTCCGGCTTTAGTCGGAGTAATAGCAGTAACGAGAATCAGATTACTCTTTTTTATTTTCTCCTCATTGATATATGACAACGGAACCTTTGCAATGTATCTTCCATGTTGGATAATATCGTCGGAGTTTATTCCTAATTCATCGGCAACTTCTGATATGTTTTTCAGTTTGGTGGTGCGGGATATTTCTATTGCTGAGAGCATTGAATTTATGACGTTTAATGACCATTACAGTCAATTTAATGATGCGCAAGATAAAACTTTAAGGGATAAATAAATTCCAAATTGAATAAATTCCAAAACAAAAATCATTTGAAAATCACTACTTTTGCAACTTCTAAAATAAAGATCTACCATCGAAACATCTACAGATAACCTCGATCAATCAAACTCTTTGGAGAATCCTGACCAAAGTTTCGGCAAAAAGCTCTATGCTTATCAGCATACTGCTATTGAAGAAATTCTCAAAAGGATAAAAGAACATCCAACAAATTACAATTTGCTTTATCAGCTTCCAACCGGTGGTGGTAAGACTGTTATCTTTTCTGAAATTGCAAGAAGATATATTGAGGTCACAGGTAAAAAAGTTTTAATACTTACTCATCGCATCGAACTTTGCGGACAAACCCATACGATGCTAAATGAGTTTGGTGTTAAAAACAAAGTCATTAATAGTGCTGTTAAAGAATTACCGGTTCCAAATGATTACATGTGTTTTGTAGCCATGGTGGAAACACTTAACAACCGCTTACGCGATAAGATCCTAGACATTGATGATGTTGGTCTGATGATCGTAGATGAGGCTCATTACAACTCTTTTGGTAAACTATTTAAATTCTACGATAAAGGTGTTGTTCTGGGAGTCACCGCAACTCCATTGAGTTCTAACATCAATTTACCGATGAAAGATAATTACGATGAATTGATTGTTGGTGAATCGATTTCGTCGTTGATTGAAATGGGTTTTCTTTCGCGTGCAATTACTTACAGTTATCATGTCGGGTTAACTTCTCTTAAAGTGGGCATCAATGGAGATTATACTGTCAGTTCGAGTGAACGACTTTATAATAACCATGCTATGCAGGACAAATTACTCAGTGCCTATCAGGAACAAAGTCTTGGAAAGAAAACTTTGATCTTCAATAATGGAATCGACACTTCCAAACATGTGTATGCTACATTCAAGCAGGCCGGTTTTGATATTCGGCATCTTGACAATACACACAACCCACGTGAACGAAGAGAAATTCTGCAATGGTTCAGAGAAAAACCAAATGCTATACTTACTTCTGTAAGTATCCTGACAACTGGATTTGATGAGCCTACAGTTGAAAGTATCATTTTGAATCGGGCAACAAAATCACTGA
>JAYUWA010000463.1:0-3893 GCA_043753795.1 Bacteroidota bacterium
CGATCAACGAAATTCACAAACAAATTCCTGTCGTACTTCCAATTCACCCTCGTACAAGAAAGAAAATGGAAACCGCCGGCTTTGCAATTGAATGTAATATTATAGATCCTGTAGGTTACTTTGATATGATCGAATTGCTCAGACATTCTGCTTTAGTAATGACAGATAGCGGTGGCTTACAAAAAGAAGCTTACTTCTTTTCAAAGTTATGCGTCACACTTCGTGACGAAACAGAATGGGTTGAATTGGTAGAGAACGGACATAATATTCTGGCCGGAGCTGATAAGGAGAAAATTGTTTCCAGTGTTCAGAAATCATTGTCGAAAAAATTTCATTCAACTACTGACTTATATGGCGGTGGCAATGCCGGAAAAAATATTGTTGATGCAATAAAGAAATACATCTGAAATGCGTCTGCTTATCCTCACTCAATATTTTCCACCTGAAGTTGGTGCTCCACAGAATAGATTGTTCGAATTGGCGGTACGACTTCAGAAAATGGGTGTCGATGTAACAATACTTACAGCAATGCCCAACTATCCGAAGATGATCATTCATCAGGAATATGAAGGCAAAAAATATTTCTACGAAGAAATGGAGATGCTGAAAGTTCATAGGTCTTCTATTTATGTTTCCACTGATCGCTCAATCATCAAAAGATTACTGAATTATTTTTCATTCGTCTATAGTTCATATCGCATCGGTTTAAAAAAGACCGGGAAGTTTAATTATATATTCTGTGAAAGCCCACCTTTATTCCTGGGAATCTCTGCTTATCTGCTGGCAAAAAGCAAGAAAGCAAAGCTGATCTTCAATGTGTCAGATCTTTGGCCTGAAAGCGCGGACAAACTTGGTTTAGTTACCAATAAATTTTTGTTGGGCGTCTCAACGAAACTTGAAGAGTTTCTGTATAGGAAATCTGCAGTGATCACTGGTCAGACAAAAGGTATTGTCACAAATATTAAATCCAGATTCCCGGAGAAACTCGTTTACTGGTTGCCAAATGGAGTTGACCTGAGTTATTATGATCCTGCAAATTATACTAGTGAGTGGAGTAGTGCAGCAGGATTTAAAAAAGATGATAAGATCTTTTTTTATGGTGGCATCATCGGACATGCCCAAGGGCTTGACATTATTTTGAATGCAGCAGCAAGATTGAAAGAACGTGAGAACATAAAATTTCTGCTGCTTGGTGACGGTCCTGAGAAAGAACGACTGATGAAAAAAGCAGAAGAACTTGGATTGAAGAATATTTTCTTCCGGGCACCTGTTTCTAAAAGCGAAATGCCGCATATCGTTGCTGCTATTACCGCCTCTATTATTCCACTAAAAAAACTGGATCTTTTCAAAGGAGCCATTCCTTCAAAAATTTTCGAATCGTTAGCGATGAAAAAACCAATCTTGCTTGGTGTTGATGGTGAAGCAAAAGAATTGTTTATCGATGAAGGGAAATGTGGGATGTTCTTTACGCCGGAATCGGTGGATGAGCTGGTTGCAGGAATTTTATTCATGGTAGATAATCCCGAAGAAATGAAAATTTGGGCAGAGAACGCCAGAAGTTATGTTGACCGGAAGTTTAATCGTAATTTGATCGCAGATAATTTTTATCAACTGCTAAATGAAAATAAGAGTTGAAAAGAATTCTGTAGTAGTCAAAACATAAGACAAGCAAAGAGAAATCTAAATGATCGCACGACTAAAAGGTATTTATTTGAATTCAGGTTATATCCTGCCTTTGTCGATTTCCGTAATGTTACCATTTGGAATTAATTACACTTTGATCATTGTCATCTGGTCAGTATTGTTTCTCTTGTTTAACACTAACAATACAGATCTGAAAAAGATATTTAAAAATAATTGGAGTTATGTTCTGATCGGTTTTTTTCTGATTCACGCAATTGGATATTTTTTTTCTGATAATAAAGCAGTCGCATTATTTGCTATTGAAAAAAAACTTGGCTTTTTGCTATTTCCGATTTTCCTATATTCTGCTTCTTATTCAGAAAAACAATTTAACAAAATAATTATAGGATTCATTGCTGCATGTGCCGTTACTTCTTTATTCTGTTTTGGTAGAATTATTTACCGTTTTTACAATGAAGGTGCAACAGATTTCTTTTACAAAGAATTCTCCTGGTTCATCCATCCAAGTTATTTTGCAATGTATCTACTCTTTGCATTTATGTTATTGCTCTTAGTGATGAAAGACAGAATTCCGGAGATGAAAAGAACGTATCTTGTTTCTTTGTCTTTACTATTTCACGTGTCAATCTATTTTTGCAGTTCGAAAATGGGACTGATCTCAGCTTTGTTGCTGGTACCCGTTACATTGATCGTTTCAATGAAAGTGAATCTGAAAATTCTTCTTGCAGGTATTTTCATAATTGTTGCCGGTTTGATCGTAACATACAAGTTCTTCCCGGAACCTTTCGAAAGGATAAATGTTGCAGTAAAGGTTTTATTTTCAAAAGATACTATCAATAAGAATGATGTCGAAAGTACAGCCGTTCGGATCTTGATCTGGGAAGAGTCAATAAAGATCATTAAAGAGAATTTTCTTTTTGGGACTACTCCCGGTGACCTGACCGATCGAATGAATAGTGCCTATCAGCAAAGCGGTATGACCGGTGCTTATGCAAATAGCTTGAATGCACATAACCAATTTTTGCAGACTTTTATTGGAACGGGTTTGATCGGATTTATTGTTCTTCTTGTAATGACTTTCTATGCATTCTTTTCATCACTGATCAGAAAGCATTATTTACTTGCACTTTTTAGTCTGATGGTCATTTTGAATTTCATGGTAGAATCTATGTTGCAGGTTCATGCCGGATTTATCTTTTTCGTGTTTTTCTTTTGTCTGATGACACGTTACGACTTGTCCAAAAGGATAGTCATTTAATCGTATTTAGCTTAATATAAGTGGAATTTGGCTTGAAATATCCAATAATTTCGGTTAATTTCTTTATCTTCGTGCCTCTAAACTTGAAGCTGTGAATTTTCGGTTTATAACAAATGAAAGCTTGACTAAATGATTCCTTTTTCTCCGCCAAGGATCGATCAGAAAATTATTGATGAAGTCGTTGATACCCTGAAATCAGGGTGGATTACGACCGGGCCTAAAACAAAAAAGTTCGAAAAACTTCTCGCTCAATATTGCGGGAACAAAAGAACGATATGCCTGAATTCTGCTACTGCCGGATTGGAGATCATGTTACGATGGTTTGGAGTCAAAGAAGGTGATGAAGTAATTCTTCCTTCATATACTTATTCAGCAACTGCAAATGTGATCATGCATTGTGGCGCTAAGCCGGTTTTCGTTGATGTTAAATCTGATTTTAATATTGATCCGGAAAAAGTGAAAGCTGCAATCACTTCAAAAACAAAAGTCATTATGCCTGTCGATTTTGGCGGATGGCCTTGCGATTATCCGGCATTGAATAAACTTGTCAATGATCAGGAAATAAAAAAACTATTTTCACCTGAATCTGAAGAGCAAAAAAAACTTGGAAGAATTTTTGTTCTCGCTGATGCTGCGCATTCATTAGGTGCTGTTCAGAATGATAAAAAGTCCGGGACACTTACTGATTGTTCCGTTTTTTCTTTTCATGCAGTAAAAAACCTAACAACAGCTGAAGGTGGAGCAGTAGCTTTAAATTTTGATCATCTCGACAATGATAAATTGTATGATGAACTTTGTGTAAAGACTTTACATGGACAAAACAAAGACGCTCTTGCAAAAATGCAAAAAGGAAATTGGCGATATGACATTGTAGAAGCCGGTTATAAAATGAATATGACCGATATTCTTGCAGCAATTGGTCTGGTTGAATTAGAAAGATATGAAAGCGAGACTCTGGTAAAAAGAAAGGAAATTTGTCTGGCCTACAACA
>JAYUWA010000464.1:0-3884 GCA_043753795.1 Bacteroidota bacterium
TAGTATTGAGAAGTGTAATTAGAAGTATAAGGATTTTGAGTACCTGCAGTGTAAACAACATTTGTATCAAGGTTAGCTGTTTGAATAAAAACTAAACTATCTCCTCCTGCAACAGTTTGAAGTGTATTCAAAGTTCCATAGAATGGAACAGCAGAGCTTTCAAATTTTCCTACATAACCATAATCAAATACTCTGTCTTTATGTATTTTATTCTGAGTAACTGCATTATTGTTGGAGTAATCAACCTGGAAAGAATAGTATGCATTTTTCAAAACTGAAGACGATTTTTCTTTTGAATCTGAATTGAATCGCTGAGTTACCTTTCCAAATACTCTCCAGTTTGTTTCTATCGTCTGCGGATTCTGATCATAGTTCATTAAAGAATACGAGTCAATAAATTCATTTTTGTCAGTACGTTCTAAAGATCCACCAAAAGTAAGTGTAACATTTTTCGCAGGTCGAACATCTAATTTTGCATTTAAACGGAAAGCACTTCCTGCTACATTCTCACGATAACTTTGCTTTGTAAGGTCCGACATCGTGAAATAATTTGAACGGTGAATGTAATTTGAACCTTGTGGTGAGCGAACTAGTGGATTCAGTCGAACATCTTCAAGTATTCCGTCACTCACTTTATAAATATCGATTCCCGGTGGTGTTGGGTCTTTGTCATATTGATATTCACCGGCAATAAAGAAACCGGCAATTGCCTGATCAGATTTTTTTGTAGAATCTTTTGAAGAATACAATGGACCGGAAATATCGAATGACGCAAGGTTGTACCCAAAATCATCCAGCAACTCAGAAGTAGCTAATTCGATACCACCACTCCATTCTTTAGATGGACCACGTGTTGTAACGGAAATGATACCACCTGTTGCATCACCATATTGTGCAGGAACACCACCGGTAATTACAGTGATCTGTTCTGTTCCTTTTTGTGGCAGACCTACTCCACCACGTACTTTAATACCATCTACGTAGTATGCTGTACCATCGGAACGAGATCCACGGATATTTACTGCACCACCTTCATCCTTCTGAAATACACCGGCACCGGCAGAAGCAAGTGAATTTACATCACGTGTTGGTGCTTGTTGGATCTGATCGATATCAATTGTAACTGATGTCGCAGGATTTCCTTTATCAATCAGAGGCACCTTGTATTCAGTGACAACAAATTCTCCAAGATCTATACCTTTTCCAATCGTCATATTAACGAACGAAATTTTGTCAATGGATACAGTAATTCCTGTTTCTTTTGCAGGCTGGTATCCAACTGAGGTAACCTCAATGTCATACTTCCCCGGGTTCAACGGCTTGATTACATAATTTCCGTCGATGTCCGTTACTGCTCCTTGAATGATTGAATTATTCATTTTAGCTGTAACGCTGGCAAATGGTACTCCTTCTGAAGAACCACTTTCAGTAACTTTACCACGGATTTCACCGGTCTGTGCCGATGCAGTAAATCCGAGTAAAATAAGTACGACTAGTGATAGGTATAACTTTCGTCCCATAGTCTATTTTGAATTTGTTAATTTTTCGTTAATGTGGATGGTAAAAGTATAAATTGAATACTTAAAACCAAAACTAATTTGCTAACGTCTAACACTCTGAACAGCAGGAATTTCATAGACCTTTCAGCAGTCTATCAAAAATTCGATTGTTAAAATGTCTTGACTTTTCGCAATTTGGTCGCAATTTATTCATTTAATCATCACAACCAAATTTATCATTCCCCTTTTCTAATTTGTTCGAAATATCAAGACTTTTCCTAAATTGTGTGTCATCTGCCTGTCACCATATATATTTAACATGAAGGTGTGGGTAAGCATAACATTATGATGTAGGTTCTCCACAGAAAACCTGAGTTATTAACAATTCTGGCGTTGCTGAGTAAATAAGTTATTTTTGCGCGACCTTGAAAGGATAAATTATTTTTTATGCGCTTAACCAGTTTAGAAATTAAAGGCTTTAAAAGCTTCGGAGACAAAGTAACTATACACTTTGATAAAGGTGTTACCTCTATTGTCGGTCCAAATGGAAGTGGAAAATCGAATGTCGTCGATTCGATCCGGTGGGTATTAGGGGAACAAAAAACCCGGATGCTTCGCTCGGAGAAAATGGAAAACATCATTTTCAATGGAAACAAAAATCGTAAACCGGCAAGTCTGGCGGAGGTTTCTCTATCATTTGAAAATACCAAAAACATTCTCCCTACAGAATACAGCACCGTTACAATCACCCGCCGTTTATACAGAACAGGTGAAAGTGAATACCTTCTTAACAATGTAACATGCCGTCTGAAAGATATCACTGACCTATTTCTTGATACAGGAATCGGTTCAGACAGCTATGCAATCATTGAATTGAAGATGGTCGATGAGATCCTCAACGACAAACACAATGCAATAAAAAATCTTCTTGAAGAAGCTGCAGGAATCTCTAAATACAAGATCCGCAAAAAACAAACTCTTCAGAAATTAGAAGATACCGACAACGACCTTAAACGTGTTGACGATCTATTATTCGAGATCGAAAGAAACATGAAGCAACTCGAGTCGCAGGCGAAGAAAACAGAACGCTATTATAAGTTGAAAGAACTCTATAAAGAACTTTCAACTGAGTTAGCTTTGTTTACGATCTCAGGCAGCAAGCAAACTTTCGATGAACTTCAATCTCAGGAAACAAAGCAGCAGGAAGATAAGATCGCTTACGATACTCAGCTTGATACAAACGAAGCCGAACTTCAACACGTAAAACTTGTCGCTCTTGATCGTGAAAAAGAATTATCTGAGTCACAAAAAGTTTTGAATGATAAGATCTCTTTCATCAGACAATATGAAAATGATAAAAAGGTAAGTAATGAAAAACTTACTCACTTAAAAGATAAGGAAGCTTCGCTTTCTAATCAGCTTTCAAATGACAAAGCAAATTTAATTGCAACGCAAGATCAGCTAAAGCAGATCGATGAAGATCGCTTTAATGAAGAAGCAGCGTTAGAACAATTGCAAAATCAGCTTACAGAATTAAAAGCTGCGCTTGACATTACACGCAGTAGTCATGATCAGATGAAAAGCGATATTCATCGCATGACTTCTGAAGCTCAAGGCATACAGGTCTCTATGCACGAGTCTGAAAAAAGTCTTGCAATCACGCAGACTAAAAAGGATTCTTTGCAAAAAGAAATTGACAGACTTTCTTCCGATACTACTAATAAGCAAACGGAACACGATGAACTTCATAGTAAAGCTGAAGCTTCCCGTTCTTTGAAAGAAGAAAAAGAGAAGTCATTAAACAGCTTACTTGAAGGCGAAGAAAATCTTGCGCACGATATTATCAGTCTTGATGAAGAACTAAAGAAATATACAGAAGAGGTAATTTCAGAAGGCCGTAAACTTGATGCTAAGCAGAATGAATTCAATCTTACAAAGAGTTTACTGGAGAACTTAGAAGGTTATCCTGAATCTCTTCGTTACCTGCGTAAGAATTCATCTTTCACAAATCGCGCTCCACTCTTTTCTGAGATCCTGAACTGTCAGGCAGAATATAAATCAGCGATCGAAAATTATCTGGATCCTTACATGAACTACTTCGTTATTGAAAATATCGAAGAAGCAAGTAAGGCAGTTAATTTACTGAGTGAAGCTTCAAAAGGCCGTGCGAATTTTTTCATCCTTAAAAACTTTGAAGGAACAGCAGTAAACAATCCTGATTCAATCCGCGATTGTATTCCGGCATTGAGCATCATTGATGTAGAAGAAAAATATCAGGATCTTTGTAATTACTTATTACGCAATGTATATGTAGTTACAGAAAATCAGGAGAATACTCCATTCCTTCAACAGGATAATTCAGGAATGTCATTCATTTCCAAAAAC
>JAYUWA010000465.1:0-3865 GCA_043753795.1 Bacteroidota bacterium
TTTGGATACGACTAGTTAAGCATTAAAGGTTCCAAACTGTAATATATTGGACTATTTTTCATCTATTTAAGTTTTTCAATTCCAATAACCCAACAAATATTGTTAAATAGTTGGTTCTAAATTTTAATTTGAAAAATAAATTTATACTTTTGGTTCGAAACAGGTGCTGTTCCATTTCAAAACCAACTTGTTAATTATCTCCGAAATGTATGGACAAATTAGTTAATATTCTTCTAGTCGATGACGATGAAGTGGATTGTATGAATGTTCAACGAGCATTCAAAAAAAGTAATATTGTTAATCCTTTAAGCATAGCCCACAATGGGATTGAGGCACTCGACTTACTTCGAGGTACAAACGGCATTGAAAAAATTAATCCAATTCCACGTATCATTTTATTAGACATTAATATGCCAAAAATGAACGGATTGGAATTTTTAAAGGAATTAAGGGCAGATAAAGATCTTCACAGTATAAGTGTTTTCATTATGACTACTAGTAATGATGAGAAGGATCGATTTGAAGCTTACAATTACAATGTAGCCGGTTATATTATTAAACCTTTATCATTTGAAAGTTTCGTTGCTGCAGTTTCGATTCTGAATCAATTCTGGCAATTGACTGAACAACCATAAAAAGGAAAAAAGATTAACATAAAAAAAGAGGTAGCATCTCATGGAAACTATCTCTTTTCAAGCTTATAATACTATCATCTTACGCAACCAGTTTAAAGTGCTTTATTATGTCTTGCATACTTGATTGGGAATCTTCCAAAGCCATTGGAAGCTGAATAGCAATTTCATTAAGTAAATTCTCAATATCCTGAAATGAATTTAATCTGTTTACCGGAATTCTAAGACCGGTGTTATTGTATGAAACACTAGGGAAAACGCTTAAATTGAAATAATAACCTTTGTTCATCATTCGACGAACCATATTGTAACCTACATCGGGTTTTCCTACTCCAATAAAACCTATAGGTGAAAGCGTTTCATTGATCAATGGTAAGCCTAGTTTTTTAGCAGTGGAATTAAAAAACGACATTTTATCTTGTAATTCACTTTGTAGGCCGTAAATCTCGTCACTTAAATGAATTTTGGCAGATTCGATTGTTGCACCTAGAACCATTGGTGGCATTTGAATTGAAAAAATAAATGCCTTACTGGTGTTTTTAACAAGCTTTTGCATTGCTTCTTCAGGATATACAAGCAAACCACCGGTAGTACCAAAAGCTTTTGTAAGTCCGGTGGTAAGATACAATCGCTCATGATACTTTTCTTGACTCATAACATAGCCGGTCCCATTTGACCCTGCCCAACTCATCCCATGAATATCATCTATATATAAATGTAATTGTTCATATTGATCAGCTAATTGATATAATTCTTTGATCGGAGCAAAATCACCTTTCATTGAATACACTCCATCAGCCATATACCAAATCTTTTTATAATCGTTACGAAGTGCCTTTATTCTTGTTTCAAGCATATCGACTCTGTTGTGACGAACGATCTCTGTATGTATATCTCTGCCCTTAAGAAATTGAACAGCAGTTTGAACACTATCATGAACCTGGGAATCCAAGATGACAGCGTCGTCATTTCCAACTAATATTGGAATATTAGACATGTGTCCTACGGTCAAAGACTGTAACAAGAGAACTGGCTTATCAAAAAACATCTGACTCAATAAAGATTCAGCTTTTTCATAATAAGCTGAAGAAACATAAGCGCGAGAAGAAGAAAACTGAGTACCATATTTATTGATTGCTTCAATTGCCCCTTGCTTGATTCTTTCGTCATGCTCTAAACCAAGATAACCACAACTTCCAAAATAAAGAAGTTTATTTCCTTTAATAGTAATGTGTCTACCATCAAGTTCAATATCTTCAGTGTTGGTATGTACAATGCCTAATTTAGCGGCAATTGTTGCTACTTGGTTAACAATGTCCATGACCATTTCATGCTTTTCTTTCAATTCTCTCATAACGTAGTTTTTCAGAAATTTCGCAGCTGAAATTTCCCGGATATTTTATCTATTACGACTCCCCCATTAAAAATGATACTCTTTCTTACAATTTATCTTTAAAAAAGTGAAGCCGGATTTACTTGACCGGCTTCAATTTACAAAGACATTCTTGTATTTTACCTGACTAGACTCACATGTCCAATATGAATTTCCTTATTCTCATTTACATCAACTGTAGAAACTCTGTAGACATAAGTATCTGATTGGGCAGGATTTCCATTAACTTTTCCATCCCAGCCACCTTTTACATCATTCCATTCAACGATCTTCAATCCCCAACGATCATAGATCTGAACTTCCACATTTGTTACATTATGAGTGTACACTTGAAAAACATCATTCTTAGTATCGCCATTTGGTGTAAATGCATTTGGAATATAGATCTCAGCACTTGGACGGATTTCTATAAAACGTGTCACTGAATCAATACAACCATTCAGGTCAATAGTGATCAGATCGACTTCATACGTTCCTACACTCGCATAAATATGAGTTGGCGAATAAACTGAAGAAGTATCACCATCTCCGAAACTCCAATAGAATGTACCCTGAGTCGACGTCTGATTTAAAAAGTTAACCAAAGGCAGGAAGTCTGTAGCCTGAGCTTCATTAGAAGTAAACTGTGCATCCGGTGAAGGATAGATTTGCAATGCATTTGGACGCAGGAAGGTTGTCGTGCAGCCACTGTCATTTGTAGCTGTTAAGCTCACAGAATACCATCCCGGTGAATTATAAGTATGAACCGGATTTTGGATGCCCGTAGTATTTCCATCACCAAAATTCCAATTGTAATATGTGAAATTACCTACTACAGGATCTGAAAGGTCAGAGAAATTAACTTCGTAGCCTTGACAAACATCTTGTGCAAGGAAATCTATAATTGGTTTTGGATTGATTCGGATTAAACCGTCAGTACTATCCTGACAACCATGATCTGTTGTTGTAAGTAGATGAATTGGATATACGCCAGGATCCTGATATGCATGTGTCGGATTTCCCAACGACGATACTCCATTGTCTCCGAATGTCCAGTAATAATTACTGATAGTCCCCGTTGGAACCGTTGAAGCATTTACGAATATGGCTGATTCTTCTTCACAAGCTGATGGCACACTGAAATCGGCCACAGGTAGCGGGAAAACATTTGCCTGACTAGTATAAGTATCAGTGCAACCATTCTGAGAGGTAACTACCAATGATATCGGATACGCTCCATAAGTAGAATAAAAATGTGTTGGCGACAAAGCGCTCGATGTGTTGCCATCACCAAATGACCATGTGTAGTTAAGCGGACTGGCGTCACTTATCATGGATTGATTCTGGAAATTATTTGGCAGACCAAAACAAACGGAAGTACTTGCAAATTGCGAAATCGGCGTTGCCCAAATCGTTTGCTGACTGGAAACGGTATGCTGACAACCATTGTCAGATGTCACAGTTAGATTTACTGTGTAAACACCGGGATCGGTATAAGGAATATCCGGATTTTGGGCAGTCGAAGAAACATTGTTTCCAAAATCCCAATTCCAACCGGTTACATTTCCAGTTGTAATTGCTGACTGATCCGTAAATGTAACTGAGTTGTCTTCACAAATGGATCCGCTGGAAACAAACTGAGCTACAGGAATTGGATTAACCTGTACATCGATCTGATCTGTACCTGTACATCCATATTGATTCGTAACCAATACAGAATATGATCCCGTTGATGTCGGTGTAATATTATAATCAGGAGTTGTTATCGATCCAGGGCTCCAGATGTAATTCGTTCCACCTGTCGCATACAATGTTGTTGATTCACCTAAACAGATTGACTGATTAATTCCGGCATCTGCAT
>JAYUWA010000466.1:0-3856 GCA_043753795.1 Bacteroidota bacterium
TGCAAGCATTTGACCATTTGGCGCACGTAAAGAGAGAATAAGGTCTCCTACGTAAGGATGTGTGATATTAATTAAAATTGAAATCCCAGAACTAGTTACAGTCCCGGAATATCCTGAAATTGATATCGGACTCGCAACTCCACCCGCACATAAGTTATCAGGTATTGAAACTGGTGTTGTTGTTGTATAAGTTTGGGGTGTCCAGGTTGCAAGGTCATAATTTCCTGCTGTGGTTACAACCAAAGGTGAAGTTGTTGTAGCACCGATAAGAGTACCGTCCTTTCTCCACTGATAAATATTTCCGGGATCCGATGTGAATGAAAGTGATACATCATCGCCTGCACAAATTGCAGTTGGACCATCTGTACTGATCGTTGGCGATGCAGGTTGGGCAATAATATTTATTGCCAATGTAGATGCAGCACCATTTCCGCATGAATTTACTCCGGAAACACTTAATGTACCCGAAGTAGGTGATGGGAAATTAGCAGTGATAGAATTAGTTCCATTGCCGGAAGCAATTGTTCCACCACCTGATAATGTCCAGTTATAAGTAACAGCAGTTGGATTTGTAGTAACACTGAATGTTGTGGTTTGCCCAACACAAGTTGCATTTCCGGAGATTGCTGATAATGCAGTTGGCAAAGGGTTTACTGTTACATTGAATGTAGGTGAAGTTGTTCCCGTAAAACATGTATTCGCTCCTGCCACAGTCACTGCTCCTGATGTTGCAACGCTGCTGAAATTTACTGTGATAAAATTGGTGCCTGCCCCTGTTGCTATAGTAGCTCCTGAAGGTAATGTCCAGTTATAGGTTGTAGCATTTGAAATCGCAGCAATTGAATACGTAACGGAGTTCTGTCCGGCACACACTGTTGAAGTTCCGGTAATTGTACCGGCTGCCCCTACAGTTTGTTGAACTGTCAGGTTGCTTCCATTATTTGATCCGGTTACTGCCGGATTAGAGGCAACAACTCGGATTCGATACAAATCACCCGCAGTTGTTCCTGCAAGGATATTACACGTAATAGTCCCTGAAGAAGCAGTCGAACTCAATGAACCAATATTAGATCCCGGGAAAGCGCCACCGACAGTCGACAATTGAGCAGTGTAAATATTTCCAGCATTCGCAGGACCGTCTCCACTAAAACTAACATTGAAAGAACTTCCACCAGCGCATAATATTGAGTTTGCAAGTGGGAGGGTCGATAATGTAGTAAGGATGCTACTACCTGCGGCAATTGTAAAATTGACATTTGAAATATCGAAAAAAACATTGCCTACTGCCTCTACTTTCACTCTTGCAGTAGTAGTAATTGCATTTGGAACTGTAATAGTCGATGATCCTGTATTTGGAACAGCGGTTGCTAAAGTAAATGGATACGTGTATCCTCCATCAGTAGATAGATAAATATTTACACTTGCACAACTGATAGGCGAGACATCGGTTCCTGATACATCCCACAACACAGTTTGTGTTGAACCAACATTCCATGTAAGAGCAGTATTTGGTTGCTTTACTAAAAATGTATCCGGGGTTACAACAACAAAAAGTTTTACCGGTGTATCATTGTTAGAAATCGCTCCGCCATTCAAACGATTATCGCGAGCAGTAAATCTAAAATTTAAAGTCCGTGCAACAGCAGGAAGTCTTTCTCCGATTGTAGATGTATTATTTACTATGTCACTTAGCTTAGGAAATGTTCTTGTCCCTGTCGGCTGTGGTGTAAAATCCCTGAACAAAGGAAAAGTTGAGCCAACCGTTTGAGTAGCATTTACACCGGCCTGAGCACCTAAATCGAATTCCTCCCAAATGTATGTAAGTGCATCTCCATTGACATCAGTAGCCGACCCGGTTAGAGAGAAAGGTGTCAGATAAGGAATTGTATCATTGCCGGGAATAGAAATAACGGGGGCACTATTACCAGTTGCAGTGTTTGTTGGACAAGTACTTCCTGTTCCTGTCGTTACGAATGTCAGAATTTCATCCAAACTGGCTACATGAAATATTGGATCACTAAACGATTGAGTATTATCTGAACCACAAATTCCGGCGTAAGCCATTATCGTAGTACCACTTCCGGGTTCATATGATGTTGCTACATTATTATTTCCAGCAGTACAAGAACCTTGATTACCATTCCAAGTATGATTACCTCTGAACTGGTGACCCATTTCATGAGCTACATAATCAATATCAAATGAATCACCTATAGGAGATCCGGAACCGGTCACTCCTCGAGCTTTATTTGAATTATTACAAACAACACCTAAACCGGCAACACCGCCCCCACCTGTACTAAATACATGTCCGATGTCGTAGTTTGCCGAACCGATAGAGTCAGTTGTTACCGTTTGATTTTGTCCCAACATCGTACTTCCATTTGTATTAGAAAATGGATCTGTAGCGGCATTTAAGAAAATGAGTTTTGTTGTGTTCGAAATTAATACCAGTCGAACAGAAAGTTCTAATTCATAAACACCTGTCACACGATTTACAGATGTTACCATTCCCGAAAGAGCTCCCGATTGAGTGCCGCCATAAAATGCTGCGTATTCACCGGTACAGGAAAGTGCAAGACGATACGTTTTTAAATTTGCTCCTGAAGTACGATTTACAGATGGAGCAGAATGCTGTATAGGATTCAATCTTCTGATTTCGCCATTTTCAGTTTCACAATTAAAATCTGTCATTTCTGTTTTATCTCGACGATAAAATGAAATGTAATGCGAAGAGTTCGTCAACGAATACGGATCGATCATAAACCATCCGGTTGGAGTCATCACCATTGCATGAAATCCGAAAATTGTATAATCAAGTTTCGCTGTTGCATATTTATCATCTATACCAACTGCTGAAAATGTTCTAATAATATTTGAATACGATGGTTTTGTATCATCAGGTAAAACTTCTGAACGAACAACTTTGAAGCGACCAAAACCACCATCAGGTAAAGGCAAAGAAATGATCGGTGCATTTAAGAACGCATTCGGATCTGAATCATACAATGCAGTATTCAATTCTGATTTCATTTTGTTCAGATCCAATTCAAGCAAACGATAATTTCGCGGCATGCTTTTCATGTAACACTCTTCAGAAAATTCTGATACTGATGCATCTTTCCATAATGATGGGTCTTGTGCATAAAGAGGATTACAAAAAGAGAATAGTGCTCCGGTTATCAGGAGCAGTTTAAAGTACAATCTAAATTTCATGGTTAATCGCAGTGAGAATACAATCCACAGGATTGTGGGTTACTAAAATACGGCAGAAAACCAATGAATTCAAGTATTTGAGGCATAACTTTAGGTGCAAACCAAAGTATGCTGCTTTAAACTAAAATTTCTCACTTTTGAACAATTATTTTTTTGTGAACATTACCCAGATCCGTGTTAATTTTCAAAATATAGATTCCATTTATCAGAAAACTTAAATCAAATGAATAAGCAAAGTTTTGCTCAACACCTTGAGAATACAACAACTTCCCACAATAATCCAAGACTGAAAATGAATGCATTTGCAACCCGTTTTTTTTGGCGAAGACTTCTAATTTCCCACTTCCCGGATTAGGGAAAATTGCGATCAAATCATCTATACTTCCATGAGGTAGATTCTCGTATATTTTATTGTTTCCGGAAATGATTTCAAGATTCGGATCCACTGAAATAAATTCAGGATCAAAGTCAAGTTCAAAATTAAATTGCTCTCCTGAATATAAAGCATCCACAATTACAATTGTATCGCGAGTTGAATTTCCGATTTGAATCGGTAGCGGAATATGAAAAAAAGGAATTCCCGGATCTGAGGTGATCTGATCTACTATCATTGTTATAGAATTTCCTGTTTTACTCCATT
>JAYUWA010000467.1:0-3846 GCA_043753795.1 Bacteroidota bacterium
AAAAGCGGAGCAAATGTATGATCAGGCAATTCAGATTGAACCCGATCATGAGCAGGCACTTTTGAATAAGGCCGGATTAATGATTTTCAGAAAACAGAATGCTAAGGCAAAGATATATATAGAAAGAGTGTTAAAAATTAATCCGGGTAATATACAAGCCAAACGTCTTTTACAACTACTTTAGTGAAAGTGTGTAGATTAAGACACCAATGTGAAGTCAAAGTAACCTTTTGTTTACATTTGCATAACATGAAATCGGCAAAAGGCAGGTAATTTCACACACGAATATGAAAGATAAAAAGTTGAAAATTCTACTTGTCGATGATGAACCGGATATTCTGGAGTTCATGGAGTACAATTTGAAGAAGGAGAACTATGAAGTCTTCAAAGCCGGTAATGGCAGAGAAGCAATTGTCAAGGCGAAGCAAACACATCCGGATCTGATCATTCTTGATATCATGATGCCGGAAATGGATGGGATTGAAACCTGTCGAGCTTTACGTGATATTCCTGAATTCAAAAAAACGATGATCGCTTTTCTTACTGCAAGAAATGAAGATTATTCACAGATAGCAGGATTCGACGTTGGTGCAGATGATTACATTACAAAGCCGATTAAGCCAAGAGTTTTAGTAAGCCGAATCAATGCATTATTTCGCAGGTATAATAATGCAGAAGAAAACGGAAGCGCCAAAAGCAGTGTCTTTTCAGCAGGAGAATTGGTGATCAACAGAGAACAATATGTTGTGATGAAAGGTGAAACCAGAATTGAATTACCAAGAAAGGAATTTGAATTGCTTGCCTTGCTTGCAGCGAAAGCCGGAAAAGTTTTTACAAGAGATGAAATTCTGGAAAGAGTATGGGGAAATGAAGTAGTTGTTGGTGACAGAACAATTGATGTTCATATTCGTAAACTGAGAGAGAAAATCGGTGAAGAAAGTATAAAAACAGTAAAAGGAATAGGTTACAAATTTGATTTCTAGTCAAACAAAAATATATTGAAGAATCCAACACCAAGAGTACTTGCAGTACTTGCTGCATTAATTTCATCGGCAATAGTACTGATTTCAGTTTCACTATTCAATTGTTTTTCCTTTTTTGAGAATATCTGGATTCACAGTATTTCAATTTTCCTCGTTTCTTTTCTTGCAACTTTTATAATATTTAAGTCATTGCTGGAGATCTTCATTTACAGAAAGATCAAATTGATCTATAAGACCATTACGACAGAGAAAAATTCTAAAGAGAAAACTCTTGAGAAAATCAATCTTAGTAATGACATTATTTCAAATGTTAGCAAAGAAGTTATTGAATGGGAGAAAGACAGGAACGATGAAATTGCCCAGTTGAAGCAGATGGAAAATTTCAGGAAGGAATTTTTAGGAAATGTATCGCATGAATTAAAAACTCCGTTATTCAATATACAAGGTTATATTCATACGTTGCTTGAAGGAGCGTTGGATGATCCGGAAGTCAACGTAAATTATCTGCAGAGAGCTTCTAAATCTGTAGAGAGATTGACGTTAATAGTTGATGACCTTGAAGCTATTTCAAAGCTTGAAAGTGGAGAGCTTATACTTGATCAGAGAACTTTTGACATCAGAGATCTGATGAATGAAGTTTTTGAATCAATTGAATTGAAAGCAAAGGAAATGGATATTAAGGTTGGCTTCAAGGAAGGTAGCGATAAACAATTTTATGTTGTTGCCGATAAGGACAGGATGCGTCAGGTTCTAGTTAATCTGATGATCAATTCAATTAAGTATGGCAAGCGGAATGGATCTACGCAAGTTGGCTTCTATGATATGGATGAAAAATTGCTTGTTGAGATCACTGATAATGGAATTGGAATAGATGCAAAACATTTGCCGCGGATCTTTGAAAGATTTTATCGCGTAGATAAGAGCAGATCAAGAGAGCAGGGTGGAACCGGCTTAGGTTTGGCAATTGTTAAACACATTATTGAAGCACATCAGCAAACGATCAACGTTAGAAGTACTGCAGGAATTGGAACTACTTTTGCATTTACACTTTTGAAATCGCGTTGATCAATTATGAAAGATCTTTCTGCATTTTAAAATGCTTTATTTCACCAAACAATAAGTAGGAAGGTTCAACGATATGATATCCATTGCGGAGATAAAATTGTACTGCATTCTCACGGGCATCGAGTACTATTCTTCGGATCCGTTTTTCATGAGCAATTTTTTCCAGATGGTCAATTAACAAAGCACCGATTCCTTTTCCTTGATATTCATCGATTACTGCCATTGATCGGATCTGTGCTTCCTCATCAGAATTAAATTGCATCCGCCCGGTTGCAACAGGCTTTCCTGAATCGTCTTTGGCTAAAAGATGAATGGAAGTTGATTCTGTATCATCTTTCGTTGACTTTTCCGGTTGGTTCCATGGCTTTCGCAAGATCTCATACCGTATCCGGTAATAGTCGTTGTAGTCTGACTCACTTGTTGGTTCGATTATAGTAAAGTTTTTCATTTTGTTTTTAATGAAATATTTTCATCACCGTTTTGATAGGGAAGATAAGTACAGATCAGTTGAAACATTTCATCAGTTGTACGCATGCTACCTTCACGTTCGGAAATTGTTTGCGGCGGATTAAACGGATTTAAAGGATTGTTCGCTGTATTGTCAAATATACCTTCGGCAATTATAATACTTCCTGCCGGAATCTTTATCATCTTTTCATACGTGTAAAAATACTGCCATCTGAAATCCCAGTTGTTTATTCTTATTAGAGGAATAGTGTCGCCTTGAGGCTTTATCGCATAAGCCTTGAAACTTTTGCCTAACAGATGCATATGTGGATTTACAGTCAGAAGAGAAATGTCATTTTCAACTTTGAACTGAGTCATGAACGATTTCACTTCATTGGGTGCAACGACCAATTTTGGTACGACGGGTGAAATGCCACTGGTGCCTAAAATGAATTCTGATGAAGGTCGTTTAGGTGGAGTAGAGCTGAAATAGATATTGAATTGTGTTTCATCAGAAGTATCTACGGGTGATGGTCCGTAATGTATGTTGTCGAGTAAAATTGCACCGCCTTTTTTTACTCTGTATCCACCAAGTCCGGCAGGGTACATTGCTGCTTCAACTCCCGGTAAATAATTCGTGACGGACGGTGTTAACATAGGATAGGTTCCATCATCATTCTTCAGATCTAATGCTTCGTAAGCATGAAGTTTATCGCTTTTTTCTGTATCAACAAATGGTAAACCGCCTGAAAGATTTTTTTTTGCTCCGTTGTTGTATTGAACTAAATGCGCATTTATATGATGTACAAGCTTTTTATTTCCCGGAACGATCTCTATACATTTTATGAAAGTATCACGATCAAATTCATAAGGAACTTTTAGAATGATGAAATTGTCTTTATTGTCACCTTTGATTATATAACGTTTCATCTTTAGAGTAAGATCCGGCTTCCCTAATATACTTCCACTGTGGAATTGAGGTGGTGGAAGAAGTTTGTTTTTATCACCTTCTGGAGCACCTTGATCGATCCACTGATTAATTTTTTCTATCTCTTGCGACGTCATTACTTTTTCATCACGGAAATGCGAATACGAAGTATCAGCAGGCCATGGAGGCATAAGTCGTTCGTTAATGGAAAGCTGTACTGTTTTTAAATGATCTTTGACATCATCGTAAGTTATCAGATCAAAAGGGGCACCGGATCCGGGGCGATGGCATGGACTGCAATTTTTGTATACAATAGGAGCGATATGTTCTGAATAGGTTAACTGTACTGATTCAGCACTGTAATCTGTTTTGTTAGAATTGCAGGCGAAAAATATAAATATGCAAAGAGAATAAATGGAGAAA
>JAYUWA010000468.1:0-3844 GCA_043753795.1 Bacteroidota bacterium
ACTTCATTCCACTTCATTCCACTTCATTCCACTTCATTCCACTTCATTCCACTTCATTCCACTTCATTCCACTTCATTCCACTTCATTTCACTTCATTCCACTTCATTTAACTTCATTTAACTTCATTTCATTCCACTTCATTAATAAAATCTGTATTCATCCGAAGTCATCAAAGCAAAATAGATCGTCATCGGTGTAACAGAAGTGTTTGTACTTATCAGTTCCTGCCATTTGAATTTTTCGAATTCATTTGGTTCGCGGTTGAAGAATTTTTTATAAGCGTTGGTGATGAATAATGTTGTATCACCATTTACAGACGGAGAGGAAGGTAGATGTATAGTCGTATCGTTAAGGAAATTTGCAATGATGCGTTTTTCGATCATCTTAAGATCTCCGAATGAAGAATAAGCAACACTAAGATTGACAAGCTTTGTCTGCGGGATTACAGAGCCGTAAAGATCAGAATAGGCTATGGAAATAAATTCAGTTGTTGACTTTTGATTTGTTTTTTGTCCGCCACCTTGATTTACATCGACAGGTTCAATTCCATATTGATATTTCTTTTCTTCTGAACAGGAAAAGAATGCAAGAGTGAGAAGTATGAATAAGATTCTTTTCATTGGATGCCTATAAATTCATTTGAGGTAAGGATTACTTTCTGCACAGCAGTGTAATCGTTAGTCGACAAAAATAATTGTGTTCCTGAAGCCATTTCATAACTTGTGGGATCACGGAATAGATATTTTTCGTAAAGCAAAACTACCTGGGCTTCGTAGTAGCTTGAAGAGTTAGTCAGAATATTCAGATAATCTACTTTTGATTCACCGGCTTGCAGAAAAAGAAATGAATTGTTATTTTCAACCATATTAATTCCGCTGATCTGTTCTGAAGCCGTGGGGTTCCGGTTTATCAGATGCTGAAAACTTGAGATTACAAAATTTGCAGAGCCCATATTGATCTGATCGTAGATATAATTATTGCACATTCTTCGATGAAGTTCCGGGATCTCAATTGTACCATCCATGAATTCATCATATGCACTTTGCAATAGAATAAGTCTGTCAACTTCAAATTGAATATACGGCCATTGAAAGATAACTGTGGTGTCGTTCAGGATATTATTAAAAATTGCAATCCAAAGCGTAAATTCAGAAGTGTCAGCATTATTCAGGAGATTGAACTTATTCTGTTCATATAAATTGGGTAAATATGAGTCAGAGGTAAATATTGAATTTATAAAGGCCGTCCGTGAAGCTTCATCGACTCCATTGCTGATCAAACTTGATTCTGCATTCAAGGCTTCAATACTATCAGGCTCGCGACCTAATGTTAAAATGTAACTTCGGGTAATATATCGTTGAATTGTTGTAGAGTCAATCGTAAAATCATTTGGAGGTTTGTTGTCGACAATCGTTTCCAAAGTCTCCTTTTTGCAAGACTGGAACAAAACAAGTAATACAATAATCGAAAAGAAATTTTTCATTAAATAATTTAAAGGTTGTTTTTAACGATTTGTTTAATGTTTAATTTTTCTTGTTAGCAGTTAGGAACATTAAACATTAAACATGCTTCCGCTGCCACTGTGGCCTCTGCCTCAACAAATATAGTAGAATTTCTATTTCAATTTTATGCAATTATGCAGCAACTACTTTCATGATCATATTTACCCCAAATGCGACCAAAGCAGTTCCGATGATCCGATTGATCCTGAGCATGACTTTAGGCTTAAGCAGGTTTTTGATTCGGTGTGCAACATATCCTTTTAATACGTCAGTAAGGAAGATGGTTGCCAGCAAGCTTCCAAAAAACACTACCTGATGGGTCCGGGTGTTCTCAATTTTTACTGACATGATACTTACAACTCCTAACCAGAACAATAAAACAGCAGGGTTGATAATATTCAGCAGAAAGCCTTGAAGCATAAACTTAGCATGAACAGTCTTCTTATTATCGTCAACTTCCTTAACGACCACTTTCCTGAAAAAATTGAATAAGCCGAAGCTGATCATCAGAATTCCACCTACCCATCCCATGGTAATTCTATATTTATCCAGTAAATTCAATTGGGATGCGAAAAATATGCAGATAGCGATCAAGGTCATATCGCTGATCAGAACTCCGATTGCAAGATGGAAACCGGCTTTGAATCCTTCGTGCAAACTGGTTTGTAAGATTGTGAAAAATACCGGTCCAAGCATGACAGCGAGTAAAAGCCCGAAGCTTATGCCTGAAAAAAGCGGATCAAACATTTTATTTCTTATTCGCTAAAAAAGATTTCCATTCTTCTGCCTGCGACGACTTCATGACTCGCGGAAATTTATTTTGTCCACCCATTCTGCCTTTGGAAGTCATGAATTCATAGAAATAGTCAGTCGGCACTGTTTCGATAATAACATCTTTCAAGGCTGATTTTCTTTCTACTGCATAATCGTCATTGATATCTTTTAATTTATCGTCAAGGATCTTCTTTGCCTTTGTAACATCAAGTTCCTTATTCACTCCAAGATACCATTGATGTGCAAATGAATTTTCAAACGGAATACCTGTCACCATATATTCCGGAATTTCTATATCAAGTTCCAATGAAAGATGTTCAATTGCCTTATTCATATTGTCGACTGAAAGATGCTCGCCAACAAGACTCAGGAAATGTTTTGTTCTGCCACTGATGATCAGATTTCCTTGTGTAACATCAACGAATTTAATAACGTCACCGATCATATATCTCCACGCACCGGCACAACTACTTAGCAATAGTGCATAATCTACATTGTTTTTTGCGTGTTCAATTGTTACCGCCTTGGCAGATGATCTTAACTCTCCATTACTGTCAAAATTCTCATCATTGAAAGGAATGAACTCGTAAAATATTCCATTGTCAGTGATCAGTTTCATATGACGAACATTTGGTTCGTTTTGAAAAGCAAAAAAGCCTTCAGAAGCCGGATACATTTCTATGTAATGTACTTTCTCGGAAAAGAACCGGTCAAAACCTTTTCTATAAGGTTCAAAAGAAACGCCACCATGTGCATACACCCGCAGATTAGGCCAGATATCGTGGATGGTATTGAGTTTATAATGAGCGATAACTTTTTCCATCAGTAACTGAACCCATGAAGGAACACCTGTTATGATCCCAATATCCCAGTTATGTGCTTCTTTCGTTATCTCTTCCAGTTTAATATTCCAATCCTTTTCCTTTGAGATCTTTTTTCCGGGCTTATAATATTTCTGAAACCAAATTGGAGTACGTCTGGCAGAAATCCCGCTGACATCACCTTCATAATATCCGCCATGCTTTTTCAGATCAGTGCTTCCACCTAGCCATAAAATTCCTTTTTCGAAAGTACTTGCCGGAAGATCATATTTTCCAAGAGTGATGATCTGACGGATACTCGCTTTGCGAAGGGCCTTCACCATTTCAGTTGTGACCGGAATGTACTTGCTTGCAGCCTCAGATGTTCCTGAACTCAAAGCGAAATATTTTATATGTCCGGGCCAGCACACATCTTTTTCCTCTGCCAGACAGCGATGCCACCATTGTTCGTAGATGGTGTTGTAATTATAAACGGGAATTGTATTTTGAAATTCACTTACCGGATCAGAGGAAGAAAGTATGCCGTCGAAATTGAATCTTTTTCCAAAAGAGGTCGAAGCAGCTTTTTTGAGTAAACTCTTTAATTCTTTTTTTTGATAATACGCAGGACTACGGAAACGCAGTCTGATCTGACTGCTCAGTTTTAATCCTTGTTTAATAACTGCTCCAAGTAATGGCATTTCAATTCAGAATAAGCCTGCAAAATACTCAGAAGTTTGAGTCAATAGCAATAAAGGAATGATGAA
>JAYUWA010000469.1:0-3844 GCA_043753795.1 Bacteroidota bacterium
ATTATTTGTCAGAATGAACCGGAATCCATTAAAGAAACAATGTTTGATATTGCTATGAATGATCCTGCATCCGAATGCAGAAGTACTGCAATACAAAGAATCAAGACTTATTACAAGGCTGAAGAATGCATTCCTCTATTTGAAAAATTGTTGAAAGATAAATCGCATGTAGTTGTAGCTTCGGCATTTGATAATCTGAAAGATAAAGATCCGGAGAAAGGTGCAAAAATTGCTCTTGAACTGGAAGCGGATTCAAGTAGTGAAGTACTAGCACGGCTCTCAACTTATTATTCGAATAATGATACCCTGGATGTGATCCGGGTCTATAAAAGAGCTTACCTTTTTGTCGATCGCTGGGACAAATTTGCCGTCCTAGAAGATCTGGGAAAATATGCCGGCAATCATTATAATCTGAAAGTCATAAAATCTGCTGTGGATATGATCACGACAGATGCTATGGCCAGTTCGTTTGATTATTACAAAATGATCTGCGATGATGTTTTATCTGAAGTTCAAATAAAACTTGCAGAGTCTTCAGTAAACTTTACAAAAAACGAAAATCGTTGGTTAAAAATAAATCAGGGACTGACGAAAGAAGCGGCATCGCAAGAACTTTCGCACTTACAGTCCTATATTGAAAGCAAACGAAATGCAATTAAGAATATAAACTAGATGAGTTACAGACTTACTACATTTATTTTCTTTCTGCTTTTCACCGGACAAGTTTTTGCATCTGAATCAGATTCAACAACAGGGAAATATTCCTGGAGTGTCCGGCGTGATCTGGGTTTTTTAATCGCGCATCGGCCGGCCTTGATGCCGCTTCAGCAAAAACACATTTCAGGGTATGAAATATCGCTTTCAAAAATTTCCTTTGGCAAGAACGAATGGGAGCACGGCTTTCTTAATCCAAACAGAGGAATCACCTTTGCATATTTTGATCTTGGCAGTCCTGATAAACTTGGAGCTGGACTTGCTGTTTATCCTTACATTGATTTTCCACTGAACAAAAAAACCGACAACAAATGGATCTTCCGATATGGCATTGGGTTGGGCTGGGTGGAAAAAACTTTCAATCCAACTGACAATTTTAAAAACGCTGCCATTGGTTCTCATCTAAATGGCATCATTCATTTTAGCATGAGATATGAAAAAAAAATCTCCCTGAGATCGCTGTTGGAAATTAGTGCAGGAATTACTCACTACTCAAATGGTTCTTATAGCATTCCTAATCTTGGAATTAACGTAGCATCTCTTAATCTTGGCTATATAAGATATTTCGGAGAAAAGTTAGCCATTGACCGAACACCTTCTGTCTTAAAACCCAGATCTTCGACCTATATAGCTTACATCGGTGCCGGACTTAAAAAGATCTATCCCCCTGAAGGCAAGCAATTCAATGTTGGAGTTGTATCATTATCAAGAATGACATCCATTGGAAATAAAAGTAATTGGGGAATTGGCATTGATGGCTTTTATGACAACTCGCTTACAGCACGACTTGAAAAATCGAATTCAGAATTAAAAGGCTTTTCTGATGATGTGCGTGTCGGAATCTTCGGTGCCATAGAAGTTTCTGCAGGAAAGACAGGTTTGCTTTTAAACATGGGTTATTATGTATTTAGCAGATGGAAAGAAGATGGAAATATTTATCACCGAATTTGTGTGCGTCAATATTTCGAAAAATTCTTTCTCTGCATGAATCTCAAAACACATTATGCAAGAGCGGATTTTGTTGAATTCGGAATTGGAACAAATTTTTAACAAAAAGATCATAATAAAATACATGCGTAAATTAATTCTTCTGACATTCTTCGTTTTTCTCTTCACAAACTGTTCGAAAGATCACCAATTTGATTGTCTGAAAAGTACAGGCGATGAGATCATGCAGATCAGACGAGCAGGAAATTTTACTAATCTAAATTTACAAGACAATGTTGACATCCTACTCTATTCAGACACTACACCTTTTATCAGAGTTACGGCCGGCGAACATTTGATCAATGGCATCATTACAGAGATTGAAAATGGTACGTTGTATATCCGTAATGAGAACCGTTGCAACTGGACTCGAAGTTTCGGCAATAAGTATATTGTTGAAATCGGCATGCGTAATCCTGTTAAAATTGAAACATACGGTTCCGGAAACGTTACCTGTGCTGATACGATCCGTACAGAAGAATTCTTTTTTGATTCATGGAATGCTTCGGGAACTTACAACTTTTTATTCAATTCAAATAAAATTCACATTAACAACAACATTGGCAGAGCCGATTATCATGCCAAAGGAAAGGCGAATGTTACTTTTGTTTATATGAACGATGTTGCCACTCTTGATTTTTCAGAATTAAGAACGGAACTTTTTTATATCCGTTCATCAACTACCGGTGATTGCAGGATCAATGTTGATAAGGAATTGGATGTTGTTTTGCTTTATACGGGGAATATATATTATACGGGGAGTTTGTATAAGTTGACGGAGGAGATTTCTGGTTCCGGGAAGTTGATTCAATATTAAAACCTATAAAAAATTAAACACAAAGTTCATTAAAATTCAGCACAAGAGCACAAGTGATTTTTCATAGGAGGCATTGAAGTTCCACTTGTGATCTTGTGCTAAAAACTTAGTGTACTTGTGTTTAAAAAAAATCTTTAATTATTCTATATCACCAATCTTCTCATACTCCACATCAACCTTCAACGGCTTCTTAAACGAAGCCGCCACTGCCAATTCATCACAGCGATTGTTCTCGGCATTTGTTGCATGTCCTTTTACCCAGACAAATTTTACATGATGCTTCCTGTAGATTCTTAAGAAACGTATCCACAGATCGGGATTCTTTTTTCCGGAAAAATATTTTTTCTCCCAGCCAAACACCCATTTCTTTTCAACAGAATCAACAACATATTTTGAATCGGAATAGATGGTTACATGCACCCCTTCGTTCTTCAATGCTTCCAATGCAACGACAACACTCAGCAACTCCATTCTGTTATTTGTTGTATGCCGATAACCTTCTGAAAGTTCTTTGCGGTGTTCGCCTTTTAACAAAACAACTCCATAACCACCCGGGCCGGGATTTCCTCTTGCACTACCATCTGTATAGATCTTTATCATAAAACGAGAATCAGGATTTTAATACTCCTAACTCTTTTCCAATTTTGGTAAAAGCAGCAATCGCTATGTCAAGATGTGCTCGCTCATGTCCGGCAGAAATCTGTACACGAATACGTGCATTGCCTTTTGCAACAACAGGGTAGAAAAACCCAACGACATATATTCCTTCGTCCAAAAGTTTCGAAGCAAAGTCCTGTGCAAGTTTTGCTTCGTACAACATAATTGGAACGATCGGATGTTCCCCGGGCTTGATATCAAAACCTGCTTTTGTAATTTGCTCACGGAAGTATTTTGTATTGTCCCAAAGTTTATCCCTGAGTGCTGTCGTTTCCTGCAACATATCGATTACTGCAATAGAAGCCCCAACAATACTCGGTGCAAGTGAATTGGAAAACAAATAAGGCCTCGAACGCTGACGGAGAATTTCAACGACCTCTTTTTTTCCACTTGTAAATCCGCCCATTGCTCCGCCCAATGCTTTGCCCAATGTTCCTGTGATAATGTCTATCCGCCCCATTACATTTCTGTATTCATGTGTCCCTCTTCCCGTCTTGCCCATGAAACCTGATGCATGACATTCATCGATCAGTACAAGTGCTTTATATTTATCTGCCAGATCGCAGATTTTATCTAACTGCGCAATAGTACCATCCATGCTGAATACTCCATCAGTTACGATCATCCGGTGACGAAGATGTTGCGTTTCGATCAGAACTTTTTCAAGCT
>JAYUWA010000470.1:0-11505 GCA_043753795.1 Bacteroidota bacterium
ATCACATACGGAACAGCATCGAGTACAGAGCCATTTCATTTCAGAATGACCGGCGGTACAATGACTATTAATTCAGGAAGTACAGGTTCAAATCGTCAGTTATTATATCTGAATGATGTTGCAACCAGTACATTTTATATGAATGCCGGAACTATTACGTTCCAGCGACCAAATACAAATGGAGCACTTACAGTAGATTTTGCAGTACCGGGAACAAATGGTAGTGTAACTTCAAATGGCGGTATCCTTCAATTCGGTAATAACTCAACTGCTGCGGGAGCTGTATTTAATTTCAGACCGTATGCAAACGTTACTCAACCGCATTTCAGAGTAGCAGGTAGCGCCGGCAATGCAATTACTTTAGCGACATCTTATGGATCAACAGCGAACTTCAGGATTTTGAGTCTGTATATTGATGTAAATAAAACATTTGATATCCGTTCAATCGGTGGTGCTGTAGGTGATTCAAAGACGATGACACTTATGACAACCTGCAATGGTGTTGAAGCAATATATAATGCAGGAACATTCCAGCAACGCTTGAGTACAGTAACTTTTAATACCACAGGTGCTCAAGCTATCGGCGGACCGAATACTACTACATTTTATAACCTGAGTATCAATAATGCAAATCATATCACGCTGAACAAGGCTACAAATGTTACTAATTTCCTCACTATGGTGAATGGAAAATTATTCACTACAAATACAAATATACTTACATGCACTTCAACTGCATCCGCTAATATCGGTTCTAGTACAAGTTATGTCGATGGTCCGATGGTACACACTGTTGCATCTGCAGCATTAACAGCAAGAACTTATCCGATCGGAAAAGGTGTTGCATATCGCCCTGTAGTGTTAACAGTTACACATAACAATGCTGTTTCAGTAACCTACCGCGCGGAAGTAAACAATTCGCCTGCTACTGCTCTGCCTTATTCTTATCCACCTACAATTGCTAACGTTTCAGCGGTGCGCTACACGCGTATCATCCGTTCTGCTGTGAGCAATTTTACAAGTGGAAGAATCCAGATGTATTATAATACAGATGATGTTGTGGGTGATAAAAATACGTTGACAGTTGCACATGATGATGGTGTTTCTCAATGGAGAAATATTGGCGGTACAGCAACAGCAAACTGGGTAGGAAATATCACATCCGGATTGTTTACCAACTTCCAGACTTATTTTGCATTGGCAAATCCTCCGGGTGGTGGTAATGCACTTCCAGTTGCACTTACCTCTTTCACTGCTGCTTTTGCAGGAAAAGGTGTTGAAGTAAAATGGACAACAGAGTCGGAAATCAACAATGATTTCTTTACGCTGGAAAGATCTTCCGACAATATTAACTACTCTGAAATTGCTCAAGTAGATGGTGCCGGAAATACAACGACAACAAAGAACTACTCCTACACAGATCAACAGGCATTACGCGGAATATCATATTACCGTTTGAAGCAAACAGACTATGATGGAAATTTTGAATACTTCCCTGCTGTTGTGGTGCAGAATAAAAATAAAGGAACGTTTGTAGTATATCCGAATCCTGCCAATACAAGTATCGTTCACCTTTCAGGAGAAACAAATCTTGAAAATGCAGTGGTAATTGTACAGGATATTACAGGACGTACAATTCCTGCAACTTACAGAACAACAGAGAATGGTTCAGTCGAAATTCAAATTGATGAGTATTACTTAAAAACCGGTGCTGTATTTTTTATAAATGCAACAGATGGTGAAACAGTAATCAGAGAAAAATTACTCATCAACTAAAAATATTTTTCATGGTTTAGTTAGGAATATTGGTTAGGCAAAAGAGGCTCCTTCGGTGGGGCCTTTTTTGTTTTCAATCTATGAGTATGATGCTTAAATTTCCCGCAGATCTCGCAAATCTCGCAGATTGGGCGCAGAAGTTTATTAAGCATATTCAAGATTTCAAGATAGATCTTTAATAGTTAGGGACTTTCATATAGATAACAAAATTCTGTGCTGGATCTGCGAGATCCGCGAGATCTGCGGGAAACAAAAAATTAATGGATTATCCTTCCATACCTAGTAGCTTAAAAAAGACTCTTTTCGGTGCTAATTTTCCTATATTTGCACTACTAAAAAAAAAGGAATGAAATTAATTAGTTACAAGGCCAATAACACTGAACATTTAGGACTATTTATTGAAAACGCCATCTATAATCTGGCTGAAAATGCCGGTCTGATCGGCAAACAAGTACCCGATTCAATGGCAGCCTTTTTAACAGGCGGAACTGATGCGATGAAAATTGGTCATGAAGTCAATACCGGAATCATAAATAAGTCGATCAAGGGTATTGCTACTAATGTAAACAGCGATGCACTACTTGCCCCTGTTCCCCACCCAACGTCGTGTCGCGACGGTTATGCATTCAGACAACATGTTGAAGCTGCTCGCAGAAACCGAAAGGTTCCTATGATCACTGAGTTTGATCAATACCCTATTTTCTATTTTACTAATCATAATGCTGTACAAGGTCCCGGTGATGTTGTATGCATGCCTGATCATTTCCAGAAACTGGATTTCGAACTGGAAGTGTCTGTGGTAATTGGCAAAAAAGGACGTAACGTAAAAGCAGCTGAAGCTGATTCTTATATTGCCGGTTACATGATCATGAACGACATGAGTGCACGTACACTGCAAATGGAAGAAATGGCTTTAAACCTTGGTCCGGCAAAAGGAAAAGATTTCTCAACAGTAATTGGCCCTTGGTTGGTCACTCCGGATGAACTCGAACAATATAAAGTTCCTGCTAAACCGGGACATGTTGGAAATGCGTATGATCTTCCAATGACATGCAAAGTAAACGGTAAAATAGTTTCTCAGGGTAATATGAAAGAAATGGATTGGACCTTTGCAGAGATCATCGAACGTTGTGCTTATGGTGTCGATATACTTCCGGGTGATGTGATCGGATCAGGAACTGTAGGTACGGGATGCTTTCTTGAACTCAATGGCACAGGACTTTTAAATGATCCGAACTACAAAGTTCAATGGCTTCAACCAAATGATGTTGTTGAAATGGATGTAAAAGGACTTGGTCATTTATCCAACACGATCAAAAAAGATGACTCCGATTTTTCCATACTCGCTTTGAAAAAGTTTAGTGAAACGACAGCTTAATCGTATTCTATTTAATGGCTGAACAAATTCCCACAATAAACACTGCTGAAGCTGAAAAGGATATGATCCTTAAAGCTTATCGTGCCTTATTGCGTGCATTAAAACCTTCTCTCGGTAAAGGCGATAAGAAAACCATTCGTCAGGCTTTTGATATGTCGATGGAGGCGCATAAAGACATGCGCCGCAAGACGGGAGAGCCATACATTTTACATCCTTTAGCTGTTGCGCAGATCTGTGCTGAAGAGATCGGATTGGGTCCATTGGCAATTGTTTGTGCATTGTTGCACGATACAGTTGAAGACACTCACATGACTCTTGATGATATCAAGAGCAACTTCGGGGAGAAAGCTGCATCGATCGTTGATGGACTTACAAAAATTGCCGGAGTATTCGACAAAGGAACTTCATTGCAGGCAGAGAATTTCAGGAAGATGTTATTGACTCTCTCTGATGATGTACGTGTGATCCTGAT
The DNA here is from genome assembly GCA_043753795.1 of Bacteroidota bacterium. Classification (GTDB taxonomy): domain Bacteria; phylum Bacteroidota; class Bacteroidia; order AKYH767-A; family 2013-40CM-41-45; genus JADKIH01. The sequence goes on from JAYUWA010000470.1 coordinate 3,627, forward strand.
CAAACTTGCTGATCGTTTACACAACATGCGCACTCTTGAAAGTATGCGTCGCGATAAGCAATTGAAGATAGCATCTGAGACAGCTTATTTGTATGCACCACTTGCACATAGACTGGGATTATATTCTATCAAGACAGAGCTTGAGGATCTTTCGATGAAGTACACTGAACCGGAGATCTACAACAACATTTACGATAAAGTACAACAGACCAGAAAAGAAAGAAATCGTTTCATAAATGAATTCTCTGACCCAATAAAGAATGAATTAGTCAAACAGGAGTTTAAGTTTGACATCAAAGGGCGTTCAAAATCTATTCATTCTATTTGGAGTAAAATGAAACGACAGGGTGTTTCATTTGAAGAGATCTATGATCTATTTGCAATCCGTATCATCATTGATACCGATGAAGAAAATGAAAAACCAATGTGCTGGAAAGCATATTCAATCATAACAGATTTTTACCATCCAAATCCTGATCGTTTGCGTGACTGGGTTTCTACACCTAAAGCGAACGGATATGAGTCATTGCATACTACTGTGATGGGTCCGAATGGAAAATGGGTGGAAGTTCAGATCCGATCAAGAAGAATGGATGAGATCGCTGAAAAAGGTTATGCTGCTCACTGGAAATACAAAGAGTCGTCGGCAGAATCTGCCATCGATGAATGGATTGAAAAGATCCGTGAATTACTTGAAAGTCCGGAGACAAATGCACTCGATTTTATCGATGACTTCAAACTGAATTTGTTTTCAGACGAAATCTTTGTCTTTACTCCCGGTGGTGATATGAAAACACTTCCATCCGGAGCAACTGCATTGGATTTTGCATTTGAAATTCATACTGATCTTGGAAGTAAATGCATTGGTGCAAAAGTAAATCACAAACTGGTGCCACTTTCTCACAAGCTAAGAAGTGGTGATCAGGCAGAAATTCTAACGTCGAATAAACAAACACCTAAAGAAGATTGGCTTTCGTATGTTGTTACAGCAAAAGCGAAATCGAAAATTAAAACTGCTTTAAAGGAAGAAAAGAAAAAATTCGGTGAAGACGGAAAAGAAATTCTCATGCGGAAATTCCGTCATCTGAAGCTCGACTTCAACAATGACAACATTAACGAGCTCCTTGCCTATTATAAGATACCAAGCAGTCTGGAATTATATTATCGAATTGCAAAAGGTGTGATCGACATTTCTGACCTCAAAGAATTCGTAGATGAAAAGGGTGTGATCAAGGCTAAAACACCGCAGCGGATTGAACCGAAGTCTTTGGAACAAATGGTTCAGAATATTCGTGGCTCAAGCGATATGCTTGTCATCGGAGAAAGTCTGGATAAGATCGATTATAAATTATCTCCATGTTGCAGTCCGATTCCCGGTGACGACGTTTTTGGATTTATTACGATCAACGACGGAATTAAAATTCATCGCATCAATTGTCCGAATGCAATTCAGCTTATGTCGAATTATGCATATCGAATCGTAAAAGCAAAATGGACGAACCAGCATCAGATCGCTTTCCTTGCAGGAGTACGTATGACAGGAATCGATGAAGTTGGTGTAGTAAATAAGATCTCGAAAGTAATTTCGAGTGAATTAAAAGTGAACATGAGAAGCATCAGTATTGAATCAAACGACGGAATCTTCGAAGGAACGATCATGTTGTTTGTTCATGATACGCATCATCTCGATAAGTTGATCCAGAAGCTCAAAGAGATTCATGGGATCTTGACGGTTTCGAGGATTGATGGGAAGCAGTAAGTTCAAAATTCAAGGTTCAAAGTTCAAGGTTCAAGGTTTAAAGTTTAAGGTTTAAGGTTTAAGCTTTAAGCTTTAAGGTTCAAAGTTGGCTTTGAAGGAGCCTACGAAGACAACTTTGAACATTGAACTTTGAACCTTGAACTAAAAAAATAAAATATGTTACAAGCCGCCAACGTACAAGAATCAGTAAAAAAAATCTTCACTGAATATCTGGAGAAGAAAAGTCATCGGAAGACTGATGAGCGATATAATATTCTGGAGGAGGTATATAATCTGGATGATCACTTTGATGTTGAATCGCTTTTTCTTCATATGAAATCGAAAGGTCATAGTATCAGCCGAGCAACGATCTATAATACGATCGAACTTTTACTGGATTGTCAGTTGTTGACACGTCACCAATTTGGAAAAAATACTGCTCGTTTTGAAAGATCCTTTTCTTCCCGGCAGCACGATCATCTCATCTGTCAAGATTGTGAACATGTTTTTGAATTCTGCGACCCACGCATTCAGCAAATTCAGTCGATGATGGGCGAGATCCTGAATTTCAAAATTACCAATCACTCTCTTAACCTTTTCGGCAAATGCAGGGAATTAGAGGACAAAGGTGCGTGTAAGCACCGAAAAACCGCATGAGACGAGGGATTCAGAGGAATTGCCTCTGAAAATGTACTAACAGGTGATTGTTTATTAACTGCCTTTTCGGGTAAAATTCTTCTTTGCAGAGAAATTTATTACCATTAAATTCACACCATGGAATTTAATTATACAATCAGTAACAAAGGCTCTTATGCCGTTGTCGAAATGAGTGGAAATCTGATCGATAAAAATCAGGCGACTCCCCTGCTCGATGAAATTCAGGAATACATTAACAAAGGCGTTAATAGTTTCGTTATCTCTATGGAGGCGTTCAAATATCTCAATAGTAACGGACTGAATGTGCTAGTCAATATTCTGACAAAGAGCCGAAAAAACGGTGGCGATACTACTATCTGTTGCATCAGCGATAAGATAAAAGAACTATTGATCATCACGAAACTAAACACCGTTTTCACAATAACAGATGATCTTCCTGGAGCTATTAAACAATTTCAAAATTAGTTTCACATAATGAAGGAATCAAAAGATCATCCTATCTAAATTATGGGATGATTTTTTATTTTCACAAGAACCAACTTCTTTTAACAAAGTAATTCAATTTATAATGTCAGTCGATGTATTATTAGGTCTCCAATGGGGCGATGAAGGAAAAGGAAAGATCGTAGATGTTTTAACTCCCGAATATAATGTTGTAGCCCGTTTTCAAGGTGGACCAAATGCCGGTCATACACTAGAATTTGAAGGCATAAAACATGTACTTCACACTATCCCTTCGGGAATTTTCAGAAAAGGTATTACAAACATCGTAGGTAATGGCGTCGTGATCGATCCGGTCACGTTGAAAAAAGAAATCGATGCTTTGAAAAAGATGAATGTCGATATCAACGCTTCACTTTTTATTTCCAGAAAAGCACATATCATCATTCCAACACATCGCTTACTTGATGCTGCTTCTGAGTCGCATAAAGGAAAAGAAAAGATCGGTTCTACATTACGCGGTATCGGTCCGACTTATATGGATAAGACCGGCAGAAACGGTTTGCGTGTAGGAGATATTGAATCCCCGGATTTTAAAAACAGATATGAGAAACTGAAAAATAAACACCTTCAGCTTCTCGATCAAATGGATCACAACAAAGACCTGAGTGAACTGGAAGGTCCGTTCTTTGAAGGAATTGAATTAATGCGCACTTTGAATTTTGTCGATAGTGAACATGTGATCAATCAATCAATCCAACAAAATAAAACTATTTTAGCTGAAGGCGCACAAGGCTCCTTGCTGGATATCGATTTCGGCTCCTACCCTTTTGTTACTTCTTCGAATACGATCACAGCAGGTGCCTGTACAGGACTTGGAGTTGCTCCAAAACACATTGGTAAAGTGTTCGGGATCTTTAAAGCATATTGTACTCGTGTCGGTAGTGGACCGTTCCCGACTGAATTGAATGATGAAACCGGTGAAACACTTCGCAAAGCCGGAAATGAATTTGGTGCTACAACCGGTCGTCCACGTCGTTGCGGCTGGCTCGATCTGCCGGCTTTGAAATATGCAATCATGATCAATGGAGTAACCGATCTGATCATGACGAAGCCTGATGTTCTAAGCGGGTTCAATACATTAAAAGTCTGTACACACTACATTGTGAATGGAAAAAAAATGGATTACATGCCATTTGATATTGTGAATGAAACTGCAGAGCCGGTTTATATCGATCTGCCCGGCTGGCAAAAAGATCTTACCGGAATTGTAAATGAAAAAGATTTTCCTGCTGAACTAGCGCAATATATCGTCTATCTTGAAAAAGAATTGAATGTTCCTGTTAGTATTGTTTCAGTCGGTCCTGACCGCAAACAAACTATTCGCAGAATGGAGCTTGTTGCTAGTTGAAAAAGCAACTTAGTAATATAGATCTGAAGGATTTTTTAGAGGAAAAATACCACCTCTACAATCGTAAAGATTTTATTGCTACAGACCCTATTTCTATTCCGCATCAGTTCTCTACACAAGAGGATATTGAAATTGCTGGATTTATTGCTGCAACAATTGCCTGGGGACAACGCACAACAATTCTGAAAAATGCCGGCGACATTCTGAAAAAAATGGATTTCGCACCACATCAGTTCGTACTCAACTTTAAGAAAAATGATCTGAAGGTATTTGACGGCTTTGTTCACCGGACTTTTAACCATGAAGATCTGAAGGTCTTTCTTTTTTCCCTGCAAAGAATTTTCCGTAAGTATGGAACGTTAGAGAATTTACTTAGTCAATTTCTCAAATCCGACGACAAAGACCTGAGCATGGCAATTTCAAAATGGCGAACCGAATTTTTCAAAATTGACCATAATCCCAGGACATTGAAGCATTTTTCAGACCCGATGCGAGGCTCTGCAACCAAAAGAATCAATATGTTTTTGCGGTGGATGGTCAGAAAAGATGAATATGGAGTTGACTTTGGCCTTTGGAAATCAATGAGTAGCGAAATACTGACCTGTCCGCTTGACGTGCATTCAGGAAGAGTCGCCCGTAAACTAGGTCTTCTTGAACGGACTCAGGATGACTGGAAAGCTGCTGCTGAACTCACAAAAAAGTTAAAAACATTTGACCCTACGGACCCGGTAAAATATGATTTCGCTCTGTTCGGTTTAGGTGTGTTTGAGAAATTTTGATTGCTTATATTTGGACACTCATGCAATTTATCTATCCCGAATTCCTTTTCGCCCTCTCGGTCCTGGCAATACCGATCATCATCCATCTTTTCAATTTCCGCCGTTTCAAAAAGATCTATTTTACCAATGTCAGGTTTCTTAAGGAGATCAAGCAAGACACACAGTCGAAATCAAAATTAAAACATTTGCTTGTTTTATTGTCACGCTTACTTGCTCTGACATTTCTTGTGTTGGCTTTTGCACAACCCTTTATTCCTGCTAAGACAAATAAGGTCCAGACGGGAACAAAACGTGTCAGCATCTATGTAGACAATTCATTCAGTATGGATGCTCTTGGCAAAAACGGTAGTTTAATTGAAACTGCTAAAAAGAAGGCTCGCGAAATTGCAAATGCATACAAACCGTCTGATGAATTTCAACTGCTTACTTCCTCTTTCGAGGGCCGACATCAACGGCTTATGAGTAGAGATGAGTTCATCAGGATCCTGGATGAAATTCAGCCTACTTCTTCTGTTCATACTGTTTCGGAAATTTTGCAACGTCAGCAGGATGCATTATTCAGTGAAGGGAAATCAAAAACTTCCAAGACTGCTTATATCATTTCTGATTTCCAGCAAAGTACTTTTGATCTCGAAAGTGCAAAGATCGATTCAGCTCTTCAGGTTTCATTGGTTCCTGTTACAGCTTCTGCTCTCAATAATCTGTTCATTGACACCTGTTATCTCGCTACACCTTTTGTTCAGTTAAATACTCCAAATGAACTAGTAGTAAAGATCAGAAATACCGGTGGTACTGATGTTGAAAATATTCCACTCAAATTATTGATCAATAATTCTCAAAAAGCAATTGCAAGTATTTCTGTGAATTCAAATTCAAGCTTAGAAACAAAATTGAGTTTCACAATTTCTGAAGGTGGATGGCAGCGTGCTCAATTGAACATTACAGATTACCCGATCACATTTGATGATAATTTCTTTTTCAATTTTAATGTAAGAAACAATCTTCAGGTACTTTGCATCAATGGCGATCAACCCTCGCCTGCTCTGAATGCAATTTTTGGAAACGATCCTTATTTCAGTCTAAAAAACAGCAATCACAATCAGGTTGACTACTCGGCTTTTTCATCTATGCAATTGATCATACTGAATGAAGTGAATGATTATTCATCAGGACTGATCCAGGAGCTGAAAAAATTTGCCACTAAAGGTGGCTCAGTCTTCGTGATTCCATCTGCTAATGCAAATATCAGCAATTACAATAACCTGTTTTCAGAATTGGGAATAAATTCTTTTGGAACAAAAGTTCAGCAGCAAGAGAAAGTGGATAAGATCGAAGTCAGACATCCATTATTCACAGGAGTGTTTGAAAAGGGAAAAAGCCTTCCGGAAAATATGGATCTACCTTTGGTAAATTCATACTATTCTGTTTTGAGAAACAGTAAAACAATTTCAGAAACAGTAATGAAGTTGTCGGGCGGAAACACTTACTTGAGTTCTAATCAATCAGGCAGAGGAGTTGTATATGTACTTGCCTCTTCATTACAACCTGAAGATGGCACTTTTTCACGTCATGCTCTTTTTGTTCCTGTTCTTTTGAGAGCAGCGTTACGAGGATCTTCTGAAATAAACAAGCCGCTGATCATAGGTGAAGATCATGATTTTGGAATCAGCGATACACTTATCTCTGCTGACAATGTTTTTCATCTGATCAACTTAAAAGAAAAATTCGACATTATTCCGGAAAGTAAAATTTATAACAATGCAACTATATTATCGGTACACGATCAGATCAAGAATGCAGAAAATTACGATCTGAATGCCGGCACTGCATTGGTAGCTGTTGAATCATTTAACTTTAACAGAAAGGAATCAGATCTGAGTGTCTACTCCCCTGCTGAGTTAACAGAGTTTAGTTCGAAATATGGAAATTCAAAAATAAATGTGATAGAGACTGAAGGTAAAGATCTTTCTCACAGTATTGCACAGCTCAATGAAGGCAAAAGATTATGGAAATACTGTATCATCCTTGTGCTTGTGTTTCTTGCAATAGAAATTTTATTGATCCGATATTTCAGAAAATAAAAAATAACACCAATGAAGATCATTCTTAAAAATGTGCATGTTTTATCACCGGGAAGTAAACATCATATGAAGGTGAAAGATCTCCTGATCAATTCGGGAACGATTGAAAAAATATCGGATGCCAATACTATTTCTGAAAAGGATGCAAAAATAATCGAAGGCAAAAATAATTATGTCAGTGGCGGCTGGTTTGACCTGCATGTGAATTTCCGCGATCCCGGACATGAATACAAAGAAGGTTTATCGAATGGCTGCAAAGCTGCTGCCAATGGCGGATTTACAGGTGTATTGCTCATGCCATCGACAGAGCCTGCAATTGCATCGAAGGCTTCGATTGAATACGTTATTCAAAAAACAAAGACTGAAATTGTCGATGTAATTCCTGCAGGAACATTATCTGTCAACCGTGATGGCAAGGACTTAAGTGAAATGTATGACATGTCACTTGCCGGAACAAAAGTATTTACTGACGACAAAAGACCTATCTCCGATTCCGGATTGTTGATCAGAGCACTTCAATACTCTCACAATTTCAAAGGTAAGATCTTCTCATTTGCAGAAGATAAATATATTGCCGGAAAAGGTCAGATGAATGAAGGAATTTCCTCGACACAACTAGGTTTAAAAGGTGCACCGGCTTTGGCAGAAGAAGTAAATATCAACCGCGACCTCTTCATAGCAGAATATTGCAATTGTCCCATTCACTTCTCTACTATCTCTAGTGCCGGAAGTGTTGCACTGATACGGGCAGCAAAAGCAAAAGGCATAAAAG
>JAYUWA010000471.1:0-3824 GCA_043753795.1 Bacteroidota bacterium
AGCCGGGTGATTATTCGCATGTAGCGGTTTTGATCGTAGAAGATAACAAGGTCAATCAGCTTCTTATAAAAAACATGCTGAAGAAATTCGGCTTTGAAAATCTGGATACATCTTATAACGGAAGAAATGCATTGGAAAAACTTCGCGTGAATTCATACGATGTGATTCTGATGGATATTCAGATGCCGGAAATGGATGGCTATGAAATTACCAGAGAGATCCGCCTCCGCCTCCGCAAAGAAATGCGAAATGTTCCTGTTATCGCAATCACTGCAGATGCTTCAGAAAAAGAAAAGGCGAAAGCCAAAGAAGCCGGCATGGACGATTATGTTGTAAAGCCATATACTCCGGAAGAACTTTTTTCTGTTCTCCTAAAATACGTTCAACCTGCTCCGAGAAAAGAACCCGGTAAGATCGAGAGTCCCGCTTCGCGTTTCAAAGAGCCGGGAATGAATCTGGAGTTCCTCGACAAATTCACCGGTGGCGACATGGACCTGGCTGCACAGTTAATTGAAATTTTCAATAAGCAAGCACCAGAAGCAATTCAGAAAATCGAAGCCGCACTTTTAACATCGAACTGGAAAGAAGTTCATGCTGTTGCGCATAAGATAAAATCGAGTGTTGCAATATTTGAGTTGAGTGAGGTTAAGAAAATTATTACCAATATTGAAGAGTATGCCAGGGATGGTGAGCATTTGGATATGATCCCAAGATTGTTTTCGGAATTCCGTGAAGGGATTCGTATAGCCTTGAGGGACTTGGATGTTGAGAGGAAGAAGATTCGGTCTTTAGACACGAAGTAGTTTGCAGGTAGTACTATCAACTTACTCTTAAACTGACACTTAAACTTTCAACTAAACTTAATTTTTAATTTCAGTTTGCCTTCAGCTAATTTTAACATATAAATCTATACAATCAAAATATAACCAAATAGTCATTTATAAATTGGGAAAACACATCAACAATTAGAAATATTAAGTTGCTTGAGACGACCTCGCTTAGAAACTGAAAAGGTCCTTCCAGGATGACGGGCCCGTTTGTTTTATATGCACAAGGTGAAAAAAAATTATGCGGGCCTGCGGCTCGCATAATTTTTTTTCACCTTGTGCATAATGTATAGCCGATAATGGTCATCCTGAAAGGACCTTTTCGGTTTCTAAGCTTTACTGTTGCATTAACAGATTCATAAAAGAAACTTCTTGAGTTCAGGTTAAATATCCTATTTACTACTCACCAATTATTACTTACTAAAATAGTTTAAGTTTAAGAGTAAGTTTATAGAAGTTTATTCAACCACTAGCTTATTGAAAAAACATCCCCCTCCATTGCCAACGTCGTCTCCGGAAAAACTTCCTTCGCCTCATCAAGTAACGGATAAAGATTTTTATAACGAGCCGAAAAATGCCCAATGATCAACCGTTTCACATTTGCTTTCTTTGCGATTGTTGCTGCCTGTGCGGCGGTTGAATGAAAAGTTTCTTTTGCACGGTCTTCTTTGTCACTCAGAAAAGTTGCTTCATGATAAAGCAGGTCGATCTCATTTACGAATGGAATGATTCGTTCGTCATAGCAAGTATCAGAACAAAATGCATATGAGCGTGGCGTTTTGGGATCTGTTGTCAATTCGGAGTTGGCTATCACTACTCCCCTTTCATCGACATAATCTTTTCCATTCTTCAATTCCTGGTATACATGAATTGGGATATTGAATTTCTGCAGATTATCTTTTTGCAATTTTCTCAGTCGTGGTTTTTCTTTGAATAAAAATCCGGTGCAAGGAATTCTGTGATTGAGAATGATCGTACTTATTTCAATATCGTCGTCGTCGAAAATGACAGCGGGATTTTTAGCATCGAGCATATGATAGACGATCGGAAAACGCAAATTGGTCTCTGAGTACTTCAACTGAATTTCGATGATCTCTTTCAACGGCTCCTGGCAATACAGATGCATTGGAATAGTTCTGCCTTGGAGATGCATTGTAGAAAGCAATCCGAGCAATCCGAGATAATGATCGCCGTGCAAATGCGAAATGAAAATGTGATTGATGCGGTGAAATTTGATCTTGTAGCGATTCAACTGGATCAATGTACCTTCTCCGCAATCCACCAAAAAAAACCGCTCATGGATATTTAAAACCTGAGCGGTGGGATGTCTTTGATATATAGGAGTGGCAGAACTGCTGCCTAAGATACTGACTTCAAAAACCATTAGTTTTCAGAAACGATCATTCGGCGTGTTACAGAATTTCCACCGTACGATACACTGTACAGATAAATTCCGGGTTGTAAGCTTTGAAGATTTAGAGGGATCGTATTACTTCCTTTCTGAAGATTTACATCACGGGCAATTACTTGTTTGCCCAATAAATTGGAAACAGTAAAATGTACGACAGCATTTCTCGGCACGTTTACCGGAATAAATGTTGTAGAAGATGATGGGTTCGGATTATTTTGTCCTACTGTGAAATTCAGATTTGTGATTGGTGTGATACCGACATTATGTTCAATGTAGATCGTGTACGAATCATTTGCATCCTGGATTGACTGTGGAATTCCAAATGCTTGTCCATAAATTGTCAGGTTTATTGTCAATGGATAAACACCGGTAATACCACTTGTTGGAGCGGTACCAACCAGTTGTATACACGCATCTGATCCGCCCGGGAATGAACAATTAATTGGTGTACATGTGTAAGAAAATCCGGGAGGTAAGCCAACAACTGAAGTGATATTGATAGAATCGATCGTTGCCGGAAATCCCATGTAAGTTGTATCAGTCAGAACTTTTACTTGAATATCGGTCAGGTAATCCAATCCGACATAAGCATGTGGTAAGCCAGTTGCGCTATCAGGATAAATTCCCGGGTCGTTATGAGTTATAGATGTGTCGGGAACACATTGAGCAAATCCTGAATTGCTTAAAGCAACACAAAGAGCGATTAGGGCAAATAGTTTTTTCATCGTTATTCTTTGTGTAACTGCTTTTCCACTTCGTCCATAAAAATAAGATCAATCGCTTCGCTAACTGTAGGAACTTGAATAAGCATTCCATCGAGTTGAGAAATGGAGATCAATTTCCTAACGTGATCCTGAACACCGGCAAGTACGAAGGCACCATTATTATCACGGCAAGCACGATAAGCAACTAAGATTGCGCTTAGTCCTGATGAATCGCAATATTGAACCTCATTCAGATCAAAGATCATATTTTTGAAACCATCGTGATTCAACATTACAATCTCAGCTTTCAGATCCGGCGCTACTACTGAAGTCAATTTGGATTCCTTGATAGAAACCAAAGCATACTTCTCTTGTTTATCAATTGTTAAATTCATAATCATTTGAGTTTCTTCAAATTTACGACTAAAAAACCGTAAAGAAAACAACAAGGCAATAATTTTCAACAATCAAAAGTGGCTGAATTGTTAATATAGTGACTAGGATTGACTAGGATTTATAAGATTTAAGAATTAGTGGATTATTGGATTAGTAGGTTAATTGGATCTGGACAGGGATTGAAGGGATTAATGGATTACCTGATTTTGTCTGAGCTCATAGGTTACTTGCATCGTAGGATAATTCAAGGAGATTTTTTCAAAGCGAAGAATAACGAAATTTAAATGATGATCTAAATTGATCTGTTTGTAGCTATTGATTAAAATCGTCCAAAGCCCCAGACGGGCGACCTGTTTGTAGCCATGAATTTGAAACAGACCCAAGCCCCATAGGGGCGACCTGTTTGTAGGCGTGAATTAAGAAAAGACCCAAAGCCCCATAGGGGCGACCTGTTTGTAGGCGTGAATTAAGAAAAGACCCAAAGCC
>JAYUWA010000472.1:0-3821 GCA_043753795.1 Bacteroidota bacterium
CAGCATTATCAGAATGAGCCGACCATTATAGCCTATGATCTTTTTAACGAACCACTCTATTTCCATAAACAGGAAAGATCAAAACCGGAAATTTACAAGATCACTAAAAAGTGGGAAAAATTTATCAGGAAGAACGCTCCTAACCAATTAACCACAATTGGGCTTACAGGGATCCGCGAGGTTTTTGAATGGGATCCGAATATTGTGAATGTTGATTTTATTTCATTTCATCCGTATGAATATGAACCTAACCAAGTGATGAACGAAATCTACTGGTATGGAAAATATATGGAGAAGCCATGGATCATAGGAGAAACTTCTTTCCCGGCGAATGATGATTCAATTAAATATACCGCACAGGATTCTTTTGCAAAACAAACCTTAGATCAAGTTTGTAATTGTGGCGGCATTGGGTATTCTTGGTGGCAATATAAAGATGTTAAATGGGGGACTTTTCATTCTGACTACATGGGCATAGTTAACTGGAACGGAACAACTACCAATGAAAAAGGAAATACAATTTTCGGTACACCTAAACCCCTTGAAAAGATTTTTCAGTCATATGTTCCTTTAATAAATAGAAACAACTGTTTAAAATTTGACAACTATTATAATTTGTCGGTTCACAAAGATCATCGCATCCTAGGAACAATACTTGATGAGAATGGCAAGCCAATTGAAGGAGCAGTAATTATGGGCTGGAGTGAAGACTGGAATCAAGCTGTCAGTACAGTGTCGAAGAAAGACGGGACATTTGAATTATTCAGTAATTTTCCTTTCGGTCATTGGATTGCATCAGCGACTCATTACAATACGCTCCGTGAGAACTTTTGGAATGAAACACAAATGGAACTGGATTCGAATACTATGATTACGAATTATGATTTGGGGAGGATGGTTTTTAAGAAGGTTTTCTGATTATAAAGTAAAAATAAAACACTAAGTGCACTAAGTTCACAATAAGAACACGGAATACTTAGTGGTCTTATTGTGAACTTAGTGCACTTAGTGTTTTACTTTTTCAAAAATACAAGATCACTAAGATATTAATGTTTTATTTTATTTACACAACTTAAGCCAATACCGCCTCTAAAGTAATCTCCGTATTCAACAACTTCGAAATAGGACAACTTGCTTTTGCTTCGGCGGCTAGTTCTTGGAATTTTTCGTTTGTAATTCCGGGTACTTTTGCTGTGACATGCAATGCAGATTTTGACAATACTCCACCTTCAAAAGTGATGTCACATTTTGTATCTATATTTTCAGGTGGGAAATTTGCTCCTGTTAATAAGAAACTTAACTTCATTGAGAAACATCCTGCATGTGCCGCTCCTACTAATTCTTCCGGATTAGTACCAATACCATTTTCAAAACGTGTACCATAAGAATACTGTGCATTGTCAAGCACTTTACTTGCCGACGACATTGTTCCTTTACCTTCTTTACCGGTACCCTTCCAGTTTGCTGTTGCTGATCTGATCATAAGTGATTTATATTTGTTTTTAGATTATTTATATTTTTATTGCCGCAGGCACAAATTTAATATTATTCTTTAAATTTTTTTGAAAGAATTTACACATAGAAGTAAGTCCGCAGATTTCACATTTCGGCTTTCTTGCAATACAAACGTATCTGCCATGAAGAATTAGCCAATGATGAGCTTTAGCAATTTTTGATTCAGGAATAAATTTGATCAGTTGCATTTCAGTTTGCAAGGGCGTTTTTGCATTGGTAGTCAAACCGATTCTTGCCGACACACGAAAAACATGCGTGTCTACTGCCATTGCAGCTTTTTCGAAGACGACCGATGCTATAACATTTGCTGTTTTACGACCTACACCGGGTAATTTCTGCAACTCATCTACATCAGAAGGTACAACATTTTTAAAATCATGCACCAGCATCTTTGCCATTCCCGACAAATGTTTCGCTTTATTATTTGGGTAACTTATGCTTTTAATAAAAGGCAAAATATCTTCCGGCAAGGCTAAAGACATTGCTTTTGAACTTGGAAATTTTTTGAACAAGGCCGGCGTAGTTTCATTCACACGTTTATCAGTGCACTGTGCAGACAAAATTACTGCGACCAATAATTGATACGGGTCTTTATATTGCAGCTCCGTTTCTGCTAACGGCATTTCCTTTTCAAAATACTCTATCACATTTTTGAAAAGTTCCTTTTTTATCATGGGACAAAGGTACTATTCTTTGAGAAGTTTCTTAATTTCAAATATGTTCATATTTAAAAGGAATTGTTTAATAACACATTGATATTAGGAAGTAGCGCCACATTAAACCTTAAAGATTAAACAAATCATTAAAGAAAACAGGAGTGAAATAAGGAGATTACGTTATTTACCATGTTCTATGTAACCTTCACCATTGAATGTAAGATAATGGGCTAAAAAAATTGATATGGCACCGGTGTGTGCATACATTGTACTCATAATTCAAAAACGCACGTGCCTATGCATTGACAACAGAAAAAAGGTTAGAGAGAACAAAAAAGCCAGCTCGTCAATGACAAGCTGGCTTTTTTATTTACCTCTGATTTAGCAGAACAGAAGGATCTTTTCAATGCATTTATCCGGTACTTGAGGAGCTTTTACTGAATCAAGTGTATTGATGACTTTATAAATTTCGTCATACTCACTTTTCAAATTCGGATCTCCGTCAATTGCACGTTGCGTGCGGTCACCATCAATGAGACCATTCTCATTGTATGCATAGTTAATTAAGTCTGAATAAGTAGTAGTTTTTATCATGCTATATCTTTTAGATACAGCTAGAACGCTACTGATACCGGCTTATTTTATGCAGACAAAAATTTTTCAATCTTTTAACGATACCGGACTTGACTCTACCATTTCACGCATTTTTAAGATTGCATAATGCATCCTTCCAAGCGCTGTATTGATATTGATATCCAGCATTTTAGAGATCTCTTTGAACGACAAGCCGGCATAATGTCGAAGTATTACTACTTCTCTTTGTTCATGTGGTAATTTGTCTAAAAGTCCCCTGACCATGGCGATTTTCTCATCATAGATCATCTGATCAACCGCATTTCTGCTATTGGCAGGAATGATATCAAACATACTGAATTCTTCAGTATCATGCTGCATTGGCATAAGTTTGACCTTTCTGAAATGATCAATCACGAGATTGTGCGCAATACGAAGCGCCCACGGCAAAAATTTACCTTGCTCACTGTAATGATTTTTCCGTAAACTTGAAATGATCTTGATAAAAGTCTCCTGAAAGAGATCTTCGGCCATTTCCTGATTCTTAACCAGGAAATAAATAGTCGAGAAAATCCGTTGTTTATAACGGTTGACTAATTCAGTAATTGCTTGTTGATTTCCGTTTTGATAAAGACGCACAAGGTCTTTATCGTCCATCACTGCGAGTTTTGTCATAGCTGTTCTGCTTTAATAAGATTAAATTCTTAAAGTAGATTTTTAGCTATGTTTTTCCTCCTGTTTTTTAAAAATGTAGTGTATTGTGATGGCTCTTGTGGTCGTGTGTACTTCCACGTATAGAACAAATATATATACTGTAATCGATAAAAGCAAGAAAAAGTTTAAGAAACCTTACGGGATACATGACAGTTTTGAACAAGTAAACAACTTTTTAACTAAAAACATCTAATTATTGCATTTTGTCAACTATTTAGGATTGCGGAATTCGGATTGCGGAACGCTCAATCCGAATTTCGAATTCCGAAATCCGAAATTCGAAATCTATTTCCCCTATCTTTGCAAATTCTCATTATTCTATGCAAAATATCGATCAGTTAGATGCCCGTAAGTTCATTATTA
>JAYUWA010000473.1:0-3811 GCA_043753795.1 Bacteroidota bacterium
GCTTTGAGTGGGCTGCAAAATGTCACCATGTTCGTTCAAGTCCTTACACGGTTCAATTCAAAGCACGCGATGTACAACCTGTTGACAGTATTGCTCTCGTTGCACTGAAAACAACAACCATTCGAGTAATAGCTCCCGGGCCTTCAACTGTTGCAGCAGTTGCTAACGGAAATGCAATTGATCTGTCATGGAGTATTTCGCCTTGCAGTGAAGCAATTGGATATCGTATCTATCGCCGTATAAATAATTATCCGGGAATAATTGAATGTCCATGCGACAATGGAGCACCGTCGTACACGGGTTATCAACTGCTGACGACTATGAATTCGATTGACTCATTGAATTTATCAGACAGCAATAACGGACAAGGTTTAGCAATAGGAGTGGAGTATTGTTATATCGTTACAGCAATTTTCGCTGATGGTTCAGAAAGTTGCGCATCGCCGCAAACATGTGCTACAATGAAAAAAGATCTTCCTGTTTTGACTCATGCTGATGTGATTACAACTGATGCAGCAACAGGTTCTGTGTATGTTGACTGGAGTAAGCCAACGGAATTGGATACGATCCAGTTTCCGGGTCCATACGAATACAGGGTTTTTCATTCACCTGATTTTCTTGGAAATAATTTCACGCAGATTGCTGTCTTGAATGATCTTAACGATACAACAATAGTTGATGCTAATATCAATACCGTTGCCGGGCCGTGGTCGTATAAAGTGGATCTGTATTACAACAATGCCGGAGTGCCAACATTGAAAGGTAGTTCAACGAATGCATCGACAATTTTCTTAAGCATTAGTCCGACCGACAATCGTTTGAATCTGACATGGGAAGAATTTGTTCCATGGACAAATAATGCATATGATATTTTCAAATTGAACAATACAACTCTTGTTTATGATTCAATTGCAACTGTTACAGTGCAACAATTCTCAGACACAGGACTAGCCAATGGAACGCAGTATTGCTATTACATTCGTTCTACAGGTTCTTATTCGCGCGACGGAATTCCTTCGCCTTTGTTTAATAAGTCGCAGCAATTATGTTCTGTACCGGTTGACAATGTTCCACCTTGCGCAACAGAACTTGGGGCAATTTCAGATTGTATAAACAATTCAAATATGCTTTCATGGGTGAATCCGAACACAGTTTGTTCTGATGATGTCTTGAAATATTATATTTATTATTCTCCTGTCGATTCATTGAACTTCGAAAGGATTGATTCTATACTTGATCCGAATATTACATCGTATCTACATAGCGATCTGGAAATTATTGCAGGCTGTTATAAGGTTACCGGTATCGATTCAGTCGGTAATGAAACACAGAATGCACTGGCAGTTTGTATAGATACATGTCGGCAGTATGTTTTACCATCAGTTTTCACTCCAAATGGAGATGGAATCAACGATGTCTTCCATCCATGTGATAGTACGACAGATATGCAATATCAGTCAACCACATGTCCGCCATACAAGAATGTGAAAGAGATCGATATGAAGATCTTTAATCGGTGGGGAAAAATTGTTTTTGAAACAAAGGACAAGGATGTTTTGTGGGATGGAAAAGATATTGAATCAAAGGCAGACTGTGTAAGCGGTGTATATTTTTACACTTGCAAAGTCTATTTCTATCGTATATTTGGCGAGGATGTTCAGGAATTACATGGAACCATCCAATTGATACGAAATAATTGAGCTGATATGTTTACCGGAATTATTGAAAGTATGGCAAAAGTGTGTGCAATTCAGAAAGAAGGCACAAACCTGCGTTTCACACTTGAATGTTCTTTTACTTCTGAATTAAAGATCGATCAGAGTCTAGCACATAATGGTGTTTGTCTGACAGTTGTAAATATCACTGGAAGCAAATATGATGTTGTTGCCATTCACGAAACACTGATCCGCACAAACCTTGGTGTTTTAAAAGTTGGCGACAAAGTAAACCTAGAGCGATGTATGCAAATGAACGGTCGGCTTGATGGACATATAGTTCAGGGACATGTTGACACAACAGCCAAAGTAGAAAAGATCGTTTCAGAAAACGGTAGTTGGAGAATCTATTTTTCTTACGTTCCTTCGCCAGCGCATATTACAGTCGAAAAAGGATCTGTATGCATAAACGGAGTCAGCTTAACCGTTGTTGATTCCGGAAAGAATGATTTCTCAGTAGCGATCATTCCTTACACCTGGGAAAACACAAACTTCCACACTCTAAAACCCGGGGATGATGTGAATATTGAATTTGATATTATCGGAAAATATGTGGAAAAAATTTTGTCTTTAACGAATAACTACTAGTCTCGATAAAATCAGTAGCTACTTACCACTTACCACTCACCAAAAAGAATGAAAATCACCGAACACCTTTCCACGAATAAAAACAAAACACTTTTTTCTGTTGAGATCCTTCCGCCGTTGAAGGGGAAGAGTATCAGAAGTATTTATGATATTCTTGATCCTATTATGGAGTTCAAGCCTTCGTTTGTGGATGTAACATATCATCGTGAAGAGTATGTTTACAAGAAGCGCGAGAATGGTTTGCTGGAGAAATTTTCAATTCGTAAACGTCCGGGTACGGTAAGTATTTGTGCTGCAATTTTAAATTATTACAAGGTTGATCCTGTACCACATATCATCTGCGGAGGATTTTCGAAAGAAGAAACAGAAAATGCCTTGATCGAATTAAGTTATCTGGGAATCGATAATTTACTTTTACTGAGAGGTGATGCAATCAAAAGTGAATCAGCATTTGAGCCGCATTTAGGCGGGCATAATTTTGCGCTTGATCTAGTTCAGCAGGTGTCCAATATGAATCGTGGTGTTTATCTTGACGAAGAACTGCAGGAGGTAACGCCATCTGATTTTTGTTTTGGTGTTGCCGGATATCCGGAGAAACATTTCGAAGCGCCGAATCTGAAAACGGATTTGCGATTCCTGAAAGCAAAAGTTGATGCCGGTGCTACATTCATTGTAACGCAAATGTTTTTCGACAACAACAAATATTTTGAGTTTGTAGAAAAGTGTAAAGAGAATGGCATCAACGTTCCCATCATTCCTGGATTAAAACCGGTTACAACAAAAAAGCAAACGACAGTTCTCCCTAAAATTTTTCATGTCGACTTACCCGAAGATCTTGCCGATGCAATCGACAAATGCAACAATGACAAGGAAGTAAAAGAGCTGGGAATAGAATGGTGCACCAACCAATCCATCGAACTAAAAAATGCCGGCGTACCATGTCTCCACTACTACACCATGGGCAACGCCGAAACAACTTGCAAAATCGCGAGCAAAGTTTTTTGATCTTTTAAGCAGTATATTTTAATACTGAACTTTTTCATTTTGAATTTTACTAATTCCGTTGTTCCTACTTTTGTAGCTATGACAGAAAATGAAATCTCATACATGATTCGTGGGTGTATTTACAAAGTGTATAATAGTTTAGGCCCAGGATTATATGAATCTACTTATATCTTAGCATTGAAACACGAATTGGAAAAATTAAAACTAGATGTAAAACTTGAAGTAGGAGTTCCCTTTTATTATGAAACCCAAAAACTTGATTTAGGGTATAGAATGGATTTCTTAGTAGAAAACAAGGTTATTGTCGAAGTTAAATCCGTTGAAAATCTTGCTGAAGTGCATCATAAACAAGTTCTGACATACTTGAGACTAGCTAATTTGAGATTAGGTATACTTGTAAATTTTAATGTAGAGGGAATTGATAAAGGTATTTTTCGTAAAGTTAATAATCTTTGAAAATGAGGATTTGGGCAATAAAATAGGACGCAGTAATTCAATTTGTA
>JAYUWA010000474.1:0-3810 GCA_043753795.1 Bacteroidota bacterium
ACTTCATTCCACTTCATTCCACTTCATTCCACTTCATTCCACTTCATTCCACTTCATTCCACTTCATTCCACTTCACTTTACCGAAGTATATCAATCCCCAACGCCCTACTAAGCTCCATCTTAATCCCCTCCAGTTTCATATGACGTTCAAGCAATGCTGTACAATCATCACCACGTTCATGAGCTTCTTTGATCAACCGCTGACTTTCTTCCAGCATCTTCTGGATCTTACGGTTCTTTAAGTGGATCACTGCATTCTCTACAGCTTCTTTCAAAACACTCTCTTCTTCCGGGACATCGATCTTGTGCATGGCTGTCCAGTTTTCACTTAGGAAATAGCGTGGACTCAATAACTCTACGGCCATTCCGCTGAAGTCCGGATTTTCGGAATTTAAAAATACCTGCGGATCAATATTGTCCTGATCAACTACCAACTCACTGTACTTTTGTAAAAAGCCATTGAAGACTTTATTCTCAAATGTGATCTCATCAGAAATGATCTCTTCAATGATATATCGAAAAACTTTTACTGCAATGACTTGTTGCTTCTTTTTATCCGGTGCATGCTCGTCGTCAACTTCAATATCAAAATGCAGATCGTGATTTCCGAAATTCAATAGTAAGCGGATAATGTTTTTTTCCTGCGATTCTGTTGTTAGTATTTCATCCCTTTGCGCTTGCTGCGTGAGGATGTCGGGCATCAATTCATCAACATCGTTTCCCGGAACATCTTTCTTCAGTTGCTGCTTACGGCTTTTATTCATTTCCGCAATCAGCACTTGCTCTTCAATGTCCATCATCGCGCTACTTTGCTTGATATACACTGAGCGCGTAATCGGATCAGGAATTTTCCCGATTGTTTCGACGATGTCGCGGATCAATCCTGCTTTACGAACCGGATCATTCGCAACTTCTCCTAAAAGTAAGTTGGTCTTGAAAACGATAAAGTCTTTTGCATTCTCCTGAATGAATGTTGCAGTTGCTGCGCCACCATGTTTTCTGCTATAGGAATCCGGATCATCACCATCAGGAAATAGCGCAACTTTTACATTCAGCCCTTCTTCAAGGATCAGATCAATTCCCCTGATGGAAGCTTTGATACCTGCAGCATCGCCGTCATAAAGTACAGTGACGTTCTTCGTGTATCTTCCGATCAAACGGATCTGCTCAACAGTCAGTGATGTCCCTGAGGATGCAACAACATTTTCAATTCCACTTTGATGCAAAGAGATCACATCGGTATATCCTTCTACCAAATAGCAATTGTCTTTCTGAACGATTGCTTTCTTCGCGAAGAAAATTCCGTAAAGGGATTTACTCTTGAAATAAATATCTGACTCCGGCGAGTTAACATACTTCGCTGCTTTGTCGTCTTTCTTTAAGATCCTTCCGCCAAAAGCAATGATCCTTCCACTCAGATTGTGAATAGGAAACATAACCCGACCACGGAAACGATCGATCAGTTTTTCATTACCGGTAATTACTTCACCATCTTTCTGACGAGGATAACCTAGTCCCGTCTTGACAATGAATTCAGATTTGTAGCCATTCTTAATTGCATGTTCTGCAAAAGCTGACCAATCAGCCAGACTATATCCTAATTCGAATTTCTTTATCGTATCATCACTAAACCCACGCTCATGAAAATAGGAGAGACCGATGGACTTTCCTTCTTCTGATTCAAAAAGGTTTTCGGCAAATGTTTTTGATGCAAATGAATTGAGAATGTATAAACTTTCTCTTTCATCACGCAATTCTATTTCTTTCGGATCGGGAGCGCTTTCTTCAATTTCTATCTGGTATTTTCCCGCAAGAAATTTCAACGCTTCCGGATAAGTATAATGCTCAAGCTCCATGATGAAGTTCACAGTATTTCCACCTTTACCGCAACCAAAACATTTGTAAATATTCCGGACCGGATTTACATTGAATGAAGGGGTTTTCTCATTGTGAAAAGGACATAAGCCCAAAAAATTCACGCCTCGTTTTTTTAACTGCACAAAATCGCCGACAACATCCTCGATTCGGACGGCGTCAAAAATTCTGTCAATTGTTTCTTTCGTAATCATTGAAAGCTAATTTTTTGTAGCGTGTTTTCTTCGGTTCTCTTGGTAAAACCGTATTGATAAAATTTGAAATGCGATTATAATACTTTTCTGCACCTACGGCAGCGATATTATTATGGTCAGCCTTCCGTACCAAAAATAAGTCTTTTTTCTTGGAGCCGGAGGCTAAAAATACCTGAAGCGTCTCGGAGGTGAAAACTTCTGCATCGTCGCTGGCGGTAATGAACAGAACCGGAGCATCGTTGAAAGCCGCTATTTTAGTAAGGTCCAGCTCGCTAACGGGGTATTCAAGTAATTTTTCCACTTTTTTTCTGAAGATCGGATGCCATAAATATTTCAGATTTCCCCAACGGTTGTAGGAAGACCGGCTTAAATAAGTTTCCAGATTATTGAAGGGACTTTGAAGAATAAGTGCATCACAACGACCATCATACACGGCAGATTGCATCGCTATGGCTGAACCAATACCCATTCCGAAAAGCACAAGATGCTTTGTTTCCGGAAATTTCAGAAGAGTATCTGTGATCAGCTTCATATCAGCAACAGCCGGCATACCGACTGTAAAAATTTCTCCGGTACTTTCTCCATGTGCCCGCAGATCAAAAATGCAAACATGCATTCCCCGATCATGAAGCTGTTTGATCTGATCAAGGAGCATCAGTTTACTCTGATTCAAGTCGTGAATGATCAGCACTGTATTTGCAGGTGTATCAATCGTTGGAATATACCAGCCTTTTAAGAGCTGGCCATCGTTTGTCTTTAATGATAGGTTTATATAATTCAATCCTTCGTCTGCAGGACTCAAATGATTTGTGTCGATTTCTGTGTTGTTGATCGAATGAAAAACTACATAAGTAGAATCAACTCTTGTCGGATAAATAAAACTTGTTGTAATAAGTGAAGGTGCTACCATGATAAATGCAGCACTTAAAATAAAGATAGATGCAAGGAGAAAGAAAAGTTTATTTAAATTCATGATCAATGATTTCTTTCTGTTGTATATTTTACCAGTTCAAGCAATGAACTTTTAAAGACGGAGTCAGGGAATGTATCCAATACAACAAATGCCCGCGCTTGATATTCCTGCATTTTTTGGGTTGCATATTCCATCCCACCGGAACCTTTCACAAATGAAATTACCTCTTTCACTTTTTTATCTTCAGTATTGTGATTCTTGATGATATTCACAATTCTTCGTTTCGTACTTCTGTCGGCCTTCATCAGTGAATAGATCAAAGGTAATGTCATCTTACTTTCTTTGATGTCTATTCCCGTAGGTTTTCCTATAACACCATCCGGACCGTAATCGAACAGATCGTCTTTGATCTGAAATGCCATTCCGATCAATTCGCCAAATTCATGCATCTTGTTCACTACATCCTGAGAAGAGCCTGCAGATGCAGCACCACTTGCACAACATGATGCGATCAAGGAAGCAGTTTTCTGTCTGATGATCTCATAATAAATGTCTTCACTGATATCAAGCTTTCTTGCTTTTTCAATCTGTAACAATTCACCTTCACTCATCACGCGAACAGCTTCGGAAACGATATCAAGGAAATTGTAATCTTTGTGTTTGACAGAAAGTAAAAGTCCTTTGCTTAAAAGATAATCTCCTACAAGTACTGCTATCTTGTTTTTCCAGAGTGCATTGATTGAGAAAAATCCGCGGCGTTCATTGGAATCGTCCACAACATCATCATGGACAAGTGTTGCTGTATGTAAAAGTTCGATAAGAGTCGC
>JAYUWA010000475.1:0-3806 GCA_043753795.1 Bacteroidota bacterium
CCCTTGTGCATATTGTTCACGTGCCTGGTCATCTTGAAAGGACCTTTTCGGTTTCTAAGGAACACAGTTTCATTTCTGAATAAATAATTCAATTACAAACTAAGCTATCCATTGAATGTCAATTTTTTGCAGTTAGGGTTTGTTGTCCAATAAAATTAATTTTATCGGACAGTATTGAATACTAATTATTCATACTTAATCAAATTAAAACTCTCCAAACACCTTCCGCATCGCATCAGCTATCTCACCTAATGTAGCATAGTTCTCAACAGCATCAATAATAGGTGGCATTAAATTGCCGGTACCTTTTGCAGTTTCGGAAACAGTTTTCAGACAAGCTTGTACTTTCGATTCATCTCTTTCAGCACGTAGTTTTTTAAGCTTATCAATTTGCAGTTGTCTGATTGAATCATCAATTGAAAATACCTTATCGAATGGCGGCTCTTCCATTGTGAATTGATTCACGCCAATAATTATACGTGTATTTTGCTCGATTGATTGCTGATACTCATAAGATGCACGCGCAATTTCATTCTGAATGTACTGCGCTTCGATTGCATCTACAGAACCACCCATAGCATCGATCTTATTGATGTAGTCCCAGGCCTTTGCTTCCATTTCATCGGTCATTGACTCGATGAAATAGGAACCTGCCAGTGGATCAACGGTATCTACTACTCCACTTTCAAAAGCTATCACTTGTTGTGTTCGTAAGGCAATTCTTGCTGCTTCTTCTGTTGGCAGACTGATCGCTTCATCGTATCCATTCGTATGTAAAGACTGTGTTCCACCTAATACAGCAGATAGCGCCTGCAAAGTAACACGCATGATGTTATTCATCGGTTGCTGCGCTGTCAATGTAGAACCACCTGTCTGAGTATGAAAACGCAACATCATTGAACGTGCATCTTTCGCACCAAGATCTTTCATGATCTTTGCCCACATTCTTCGTGCGGCTCTGAATTTTGCTACTTCCTGAAAAACATTGTTGTGTGCATTGAAGAAAAAAGACAACCGTTTTCCGAAGACATCAATATCCAATCCTTTTTCAATTGCTGCTTTTACATAGGCTTTTCCATTTGCTAATGTAAACGCCAGTTCCTGCACGGCTGTTGAGCCTGCCTCACGAATGTGATAACCGGAAATAGAAATCGTATTCCACTTTGGAACTTCTTTTGCACAAAATTCAAAAATGTCCGTAATGATTCGCATCGATGCCTTTGGAGGATAAATATAAGTTCCTCTTGCAGCATACTCTTTCAGAATATCATTCTGAATTGTTCCGGAAATTTTTGTCAGATCTGCTCCTTGCTTTTTTGCAAGTGCAATATAAAGTGCTAGCAAGATCGATGCTGTCGAATTGATCGTCATCGAAGTGCTGATGTTCTCGAGCTTGATCCCAGCAAACAAGATCTCCATGTCTTTCAATGAATCAATTGCAACTCCGGCTTTCCCAACTTCTCCATCAGACAGATCATGATCTGAATCGTAACCTATTTGTGTCGGAAGATCAAATGCAACCGATAAACCGGTTGTGCCTTGTCCGAGCAAATAATGATACCGCTTGTTCGACTCTTCAGCAGTACTAAAACCGGCATACTGGCGCATCGTCCATAACTTAGAACGGTACATGTCAGGCTGTACTCCTCTTGTGAAAGGAAATTCTCCGGGCAGATCTTTGATTCCTGCATGCTCAGTATAAACCTGCTTTATTTCTATTCCACTTTCGGTAACGATCTTTTTTTCTGACACTGAATTTTGTTTTTGCAATCATTATTTCAATCCACACTTTCAATCAATCAATTGATCAGACGCTTTGCTTCTGTTTTCAGAAAATCAATTGCCTTTTGTGTAGGAAGATTTTCCAGTTTCAATACTTGTTCAAAAACATTTGAACTCATTTGTATTCCTGAAGCATTTCCACCAACATGATTGAAGGCATTATTAATAATACGGATCATATCTTCTTTTGCATTCTTCACTTCGTCCCATGCATTTTCAGAAACGTAGATTTGCTGTGAAAGATTATGCTCAAACTCAGCACGTATTGTTGAAACAAGATCTGCCTGCAATTGCTGGGCGGACATTCCACCACGATGAACTCTAACCAAAACAGAATTCGGTCCGATCCGTTCAAGAAAAAGTACCAGCCGTTCATAAGCTTGAAGTTTCAACGGAAGTGCATCTTTCTGCTTTGCAGATTTTTCTTCCATCATCCGCATCTGAACATCTTTCTCAATGCATTTTCTTGTCAGACTGCTCTGAGAATCTAATGCACGTTTAGAAACAAGAAACATTCCCATCAGCACAATTACTGCAGGAATGAAATAAAGCAAAACATCAGTCATAGTCTTTGTAGTTTCCATATATTGTAATTACCAGGCGCGATATTTAGTTGTGTCGTCAAATAGATGACGAAGTAAAGCTTGTTCGTTTTTACCAAACCGAAGATGTCTTCGCTCATACACTCTGCTTGCTACTTCAATTGCATCTTCAAGTCTGTACGATGTAAATCCTTCTGACCCGCCCCATGAAAATGATGGAACGAATTTCGGCGGAAAGCCATTTCCGAAAATGTTTGCACTCACTCCAACAACAGTTCCTGTATTGAACATCGTATTGATCGAACATTTTGAATGATCACCCATGATCAATCCGCAAAATTGCAAACCGGTATTGATATAATCGTGATGTTCATAGTTCCACACTTTCACTTTTGAGTAATTATTTTTCAGGTTTGAATTATTTGTGTCTGCACCCAGATTACACCATTCACCTAAAACAGAATTTCCTAAGAATCCATCGTGTGCCTTATTCGAATAACCAAAGATAACTGAGTTGCTGATCTCTCCTGCCACTTTACAATGCGGACCTATGGTAGTTGCTCCATAGATCTTTGCTCCCATTTTCACTGCAGAATGTTCACATATTGCAAATGGTCCGCGGATCATTGCACCTTCCATGATCTCTGCGTCCTTTCCAACATAAATATAACCCCCGGAAGCATTCAAGTTTGCACATTCTACAACTGCACCTTCTTCCAGAAAAATATTCTCCGGTTTCAATACACGATTCGTAACACTGATCGGTTGTGATTTTTTTCCTTTGGTCAGTAATTCAAAATCTGCTTTTAACTCTTTTTCATTCTGAGAAAACACATCCCAGGCGAATACTAATCTCTCATATTTTGTCTGAACAGTTTTTGGATGTTCAAATACCACTTGCGTTATCTCTGTAACCGATTCTTTAGAAGAAGTCCTGATTGCAATAATCAGATTTTCCTGAATCAAACCTTCTCCGGTTTTCAACGACTTTATTTCTGCGATCAATTCTTCGGTTGGCAAAAGTGAGCCATTGATAAAATAATTGTCGTCAGAAATTTCAATAGGAAACATATCCTGCAAGTAAGTATCAGTTAGAAAAGAACATTTAGCAGAACAACGCTTTTCCCACTTCTCGCTAATTTTTAAAATCCCGATTCTGATATCAGCGATCGGTCTGGCATACGTCAACGGAAGCAATGTGCTCCTAGTTTTATCATCGAATAAAATAATATTCATCAGCTGTGAAATTAGAGTTCAAAAATAAGATTTGTGGATAATAAAAAAAGGCTTCCTGTATAAACAAGAAGCCTTTTTATTAAATATTTGTATAAAGAAGGAATGTTTATTTAGTTACTTCTTTCTTTTTTGCATAACGAGTACGGAATTTATCCACACGACCTGCTGTATCGATAAGTTTCATCTTACCGGTATAGAATGGATGCGACATGTGGCTGATCTCCAATTTTACTAGTGGATAATCGT
>JAYUWA010000476.1:0-3801 GCA_043753795.1 Bacteroidota bacterium
TTCTGTATTGTTAAAAATCGGATACAAAGTTATTTGTGCGTGAAATTTCCCACCTTCAAGTTCAAATGTATCTTCAACTGAAAACTTTTCACCGCTCAAAGCTTTGTTATACCTTTCTACCCAGATCAGATATCTTTCAGGCATAGTTGCAAATTCATGTAAAGGCATCCCAACTTTAACCTTAATGCCACGCAATTTATTAAACATCTGTGCTGCAATTTCATTGAATTCTACTATGCAGAAATCTTTGTTCACTGACCATAGCGCTTCATCGATAGAGGCGACCAAACTTTCATAACTGCCCTTAGTATTGATAAGGTCAGTTTTTACTTTTTCTTTTTCTGTAACGTTTATCCCAATTAGTAAGATGGAACTAACAGTTTGATTCGCATCAAAGAGCGGTAACAACTTACATTCCAGCCATAGATCAGAGCCTTTCGATCTATTTAGCTGCAACAAAATATTTCTTTTATGTCCTCTGCATGAATTGGCATGTGCTTCTTTAAATTCTTTGATAGTAGAGGGATCAATGAAGTCGAGGATCTTGATTTTTTTGGAGGCTAATTTTGAATCAGAAATATTAAGTAATTCTTTCGCAGCAGTATTTATATTTATGAATTCATGATTAAATCCGATCTCAAAAATCGATTCAGGATTATTATAGAAGAAAGTCTGAAGTTTAGCTTCATTCTCCTTGTTTAACACTTCGGATTCCTTCTTCTCCCTAATGGTTTTTTTAATACCGATACTCTTTGTAATAACAGCAGGTAAGGAGAGGAGGTTGTACTTTGTCAGATATTCGTCGACACCGTATTTCAGATATTCCTTTGCAAGTTCATCAGGAACGGAACCGGTAATTAATACAAAAGGAATCAGGTGCTCTTGTTCTTTTAAAAAATCCAGTGCTTCATGAACACTATATTTAGTTAAGTTGGTACCGGCTATAATTATATCTGGCTTAAAGCGATTTATATATTTTATAAAATCACTTTCCGTTTTCGCAGACTTCGATTCAAAATCAACATTTGAATCTTTTAATATACTCTCAAAAAGTTTGATCTCAGACTGATTTTCCTCCAGGATCAATATTCTTAGTGGTTCGTTTGTAGACATATTTCATAAGTTGAATTAAAAAAAATGAATTATTCATGTGAGTATTATAATAATGAAAGTATGTGTGTACTTAACTATTGTAAAAATATAATTTAAACTATCCGTATCACAATATGTCTTCAAGACTTATTAACATTCCAATTTGAATAAATGATGTCCTTTGTCCATCATTTTTCACTTTTCGTTATTCACTTTTTACTTTTCGTTTTTTGTTATTCATTATTAGTTACAAATAAGGGTGCCTGGTAAATTCTTTGTTTCTATCGAATAAATACCTATACGTAATTAATACTCTGCTTTTATATGTACCCAGATTTTCAGCAATTGCAACCATCTTCGGATTAAAGTCTCCGATCCATTGCATTTCATAATCATGATAAATATTCTCCTTGCGCATCATTGTGGCCCCTTCAAGAATCATAAATGCATCGACACCTTTTCCCTGATGTTCAGGAACAAGTCCAAACACAAGTCCATACATTTTTTTTATCCTTCTTCGCTTAAGCTCAATTATAAACCGAATCTTCTGCCATAAACCAAACTTTCCGTTGAATTTTTTAAAGATCTGGTTAATATCGGGTAAGTTGACCCACATTCCGACCGGTTCATTTTTATAATAGACATACCATATCAATTTTTCATCGATAACAGGTTTCATTGAATTGAAAAGGCGGAGTACTTGCTTTTCATCTAATTCTTTTCCACCGCCATGTCTGGCCCAGGCTTTGTTGTAAACAGTCCTGAAGTCCTCAGCAAATTTTTCAAGCTGAGATTTCCTGAAATATTTTGAAGAATAATTTGGATCAGCTGAGATTTGAGCATGGCGGATATGAAATTTGTCTTGAAGTTTGTCATGAACTTTCAGGGAAAAGCACCATTGTTCAAAGTACGTCTTGAAACCATAATTTTCAAAAAGCTGCTTATAATAAGGCTTATTGTAATTCAACTTATATGGAACAGGATCAAAGCCCTCGACTATCAGTCCCCACCAACTATCACGCTCACCGAAATTTATGGGACCATCCATTGCTTCCTGATTATTTGAGATGAGCCATTGCTTAGCAGTATCAAATAACAGTTTTGCAGCATGTGGGTCGTTAGGACACTCAAAAAAACCAATTCCGCCAGTCGGTTGAAGTTCCTTTTTGGAAGTCCGCTCATTATAAAAAGCCGCGATTCTCCCAATTACAACACCTTGATCATTTTTCAGAAGAAAGCGGGTACAATTTCCATGTCTGAAAAACTTGTTCATTTTTCTGTCAAAGACAATTTCAATGTCTTTATCCAGCGGCCGGATCCAATTCGGATCATCGCTATAAATTTTTACCGGCAACAATAAAAATTCCCGGGCATCATTTTCTGACAGGACTTCTGTTACTTTCATCTCAATGTTATTATAGTTTTGGCTAATGTCGCATTATACCCCTTAAAGCCATTTCGCAATTTTAGATCGCAAACATTCGAATAAAAAAACCACCGAATGAACAATCCGGTGGTTTTTTTTTTGATCAGTTAAAGTATTACTTTCCGCTGATGCTTATTTTCTTTTGTAATTCAAGCACACTGGCTTTGAACTTTTTATCTGTTTCGATGAGGTTATTCACAGTACGACAAGCATGTAGCACTGTAGCGTGGTCTTTCCCACCACAATGAGCACCAATAGAACTCAACGACGACTTTGTCATGCTTTTAGCAAAGTACATCGCGATCTGACGAGCCTGAACTACCTGACGCTTACGTGTTTTAGATTTAAGCATTTCAATAGGAAGGTCGAAGTAATCACAAACGATCTTCTGGATGTAATCGATAGAAACTTCATGCGTTGTATTCTTCACGAATTTGTCGATCATTTGCTTAGCAAGTTCGAGTGTCACGGCTTTCTTATTTAAAGAAGCTTGAGCAAGAATAGAGATCAAAGCGCCTTCCAATTCACGAACGTTAGAAGTGATGCTATAAGCGATATATTCAACGATCTCTTTAGGAAGCTCAATTCCATCGATATACATCTTCTTATTTAAAATAGCGATTCGTGTTTCGAGATCAGGCATCTGAAGGTCAGCAGCTAAGCCCCATTTGAATCGACTAAGCAAACGCTGTTCCATTCCTTGAAGGTCTACCGGAGCTTTATCAGACGTTAGAATTAATTGTTTACCAGTTTGATGTAAGTGGTTGAAGACGTGGAAAAATACATCTTGAGTTTTTTCTTTTCCTGCGAAGAATTGAATGTCGTCAATGATGAGGACATCAATCATTTGATAGAAGTGGACGAAATCATTTTGTTCATTGTTTCTGACAGCATCGATGAACTGATGTGTAAATTTCTCTGACGAAACATAAAGAACAGTTTTTCCGGGATGAGAATTCTTGATCTCAATACCAATAGCATGCGCAAGGTGAGTTTTTCCCATACCGACACCGCCATAGATGAGCAGGGGATTGAAAGATGTTCCACCGGGCTTATTTGAAACTGCATAGCCGGCAGAACGTGCCAGTCTGTTGCAATCACCTTCGATAAAATTTTCGAAAGTATAATTCGGATTAAGTTGTGATTCAACATTTACTTTCTTTAATCCGGGTATTATGAATGGATTACGAATAGTATTTGCAGTAGAATTCAACGGAACATTAACGGGAGAGTTTTTCAGATCCGAATGAGAGCGGGTTGGAATTTTTACGGTGTAAGATTTT
>JAYUWA010000477.1:0-11389 GCA_043753795.1 Bacteroidota bacterium
TTTAAATTATATGTTTTTGAACTGGTAAAGTAGCCTCAAAACTCTAAATTCTATATATTCGCTCCCGACAATTCTGTCGCTGGTTTTGGCTAATTCCACAATCATAATTAGTATTCGATTAAACTAAATCAATTCATCATATTATGAAGAAATCAATAATACTTCTCATTTCACTATCACTGACCATTACTGCAAAAAGTGATTGGCTGACTCCTGAAGCCTTGTGGAAATTAGGAAGAGTCAGCGACGCACAGATCTCTCCGGATGGAAACACAGTGGTGTATAACATCAGAAATTTTGATGTACAAAAGAACAAAGGAAATTCTGATCTGTGGATGTATGATTTCAAAACAAAATCTGCAAAACCAATCGCTGCTGATTCAATCAATGAAACTTCACCTCGCTGGAGTGGTGATGGAAAAAAAATCTACTATCTGAATGATAACGGAAGCAGTCAGATCTGGAGTATGAATCCTGATGGTTCAGAAAAAAAACAAGTTAGTCAGTCTGAAAATGACATCAGCAATTTCGGATTTTCAAAAAGCGGCACAACTGTCTGGATGACGATGGATGTGCAACTCGACAAGTTTCTTGGAAAAGATAAATATCCTGATCTGCCCAAAGCAACCGGTAAAGTATACGATGATCTGATG
Organism: Bacteroidota bacterium; assembly: GCA_043753795.1. GTDB lineage: Bacteria > Bacteroidota > Bacteroidia > AKYH767-A > 2013-40CM-41-45 > JADKIH01. The sequence continues at coordinate 654 of JAYUWA010000477.1, forward strand.
ATGCGTCATTGGGATTCATGGGCGGATGGTAAATACAGTCACATATTTGTTTCTTCTGTTGTGAATGGAGTAATTGGTGCACCAATAGATATCTTAAAAGACGAACGTTACGATGCTCCGATGAAGCCACATGGTGGTGATGATGAAATTGCAGTTAGTCCGGATGGGAAATGGTTTGCATATACATGTAAAAAACTAAGTGGCCGCGATTATGCCATGACTACAAATTCAGATATTTATTTGTACGAAATAGAAACAAAGAAAACAACAGTTCTTTCGAAAGACAATATTGGCTATGATAAAGCACCTGTTTTTTCTCCGGATGGAAAAACAATTGCATGGATCTCATGGGATGAACCCAATAATGAAGCTTCGAAACAACGATTGATGATCTACGATTTCGCTACTCAGACAAAAAGAGATGTTACATCTGATTTTGATTTCAATGTGGAAGCTGTAAAATGGTCTTCTGCAGGAAATCGTGTTTATTTTATTTCAGATATCGCTGCAACTGATCAGATCTTCTATTATGATGTGACTGATAAGTCAAAGGTCAATTCGATAATTCAGCTTACAAAAGATACTGCTGATTTTACAGGGTATTCATTGACTGCCGGCTCGAATGGAAAAGATAAAATTGTTGCGACAAGAATGTCAATTTCAGAACCTGTTGAAATTTTTTCAATCGATGATAAATCAGGAAAATCTGAGCAGATCACTTTTACCAACAAAGAAATTCTGAAATCATATACTCTTGGAAAAGTAGAAAAGAGAATGATCAAAGCAACTGATGGAAAGGAGATCCTTACTTGGGTGATCTATCCACCAAATTTTGATCCTTCGAAAAAATATCCGACACTACTGTATTGTCAAGGTGGACCGCAGTCTACGGTGAGTCAGTTCTTCTCATACAGATGGAATTTTCAACTGATGGCTGCGAATCAATATATCGTTGTCGCTCCATGCCGTCGTGGAATGCCCGGATTTGGCCGTAAGTGGAATGATCAGATCAGCAAAGACTGGGGTGGACAACCGATGAATGACCTATTGAGTGCAATTGATTCTCTCGCTAAAGAACCATTTGTAAATAAGAACAGACTAGGTGCAGTAGGAGCAAGCTATGGCGGTTATTCAGTGTTCTGGTTAGAAGGAAATCATAACAGAAGATTCAAAGCATTTATTTCTCATTGTGGTGTATACAATCTGGAGAGTATGATGGCGACTGAAGAATTATTTTTTAATAACTATGAAATGGATGGAGCTTTCTGGAGAACACCGAAGCCGATCAGCTATGATAAATTTTCACCGCATCGGTATGTGCAAAATTGGGATACACCGATCCTGATCATATCAAATGAAAAAGATTATCGTGTACCGTATACACAAGGTTTGGAAGCTTATTCAGCAGCTAGGATGAAAAACATTCCGGCTCGTTTCATTAATTTCCCTGATGAAGGTCACTGGGTATTAAAACCGCAGAATAGTATTATGTGGCAACGCGAATTTTTCGATTGGCTTGATAAGTACTTAAAACACTAGAATTAGATCAATTTTCCAAAACGGGCTGTAAAAATAGTGATTGATTAAAAAAACATTATTTTTGCAGCCCTTATTATATTAATGTCCGGGTGGCGAAATTGGCAGACGCACCACTTTGAGGGGGTGGCGGGAAACCGTGTGAGTTCGAATCTCATCCCGGACACTTTATAGTTTGAGTGTGGAGTGTGGGAAGTAACCAACGTTAGTCCTCACTTTACGCTGCATACTTTCTTTCACTTGTGAAGTGTTTGTTTGGACAGACAGTTGTTTCAAACTTCACACTCAAACTGACTTTCGGAGTGTTAGTATGGACAAACTGTTGTTTCACACTCCACACTTCAAACCCAAACTAACCTAAGTTGCATTTCAAACTTAAACTTTTTTATACATTTTATCACTATTTCTTACAATCGTAAGAGAGAAGCCGTTTCTCATTCAACAAAATAAAATAAGCAAACTATAAGTCTGTATAAAAACCGCAGATTTATGTCTTCAAGAAAAACCATTTTAGTTATTCTCCTTGTCATTATTAATGTAATGGCAGCTTTATATACAAAGGCTTCGATAAATCCGACGAGTAGCGCTCAGATAAGTACTGTAAATGCAGGAACGATTCATGGTCCTGCGGCAGTTTGTACGAATCAGTCGGCAGTAGTTTACTTTGTAGATGCAATTCCCGGATTAATTAATTACGCATGGACATTGCCAGCCGGAGCGAGTGTTGTTTCCGGACAAGGAACTTCTTCCATTACAATTGATTTCGGGTCAACGTTTGGTGACGTATGTGTTGCTGCTGATGACGGTACCGGTTTCGGTGCTCCATCTTGTTTGACAACTTATTACGCACCATCAAAACCGTTTGCACCTGATACGATCTACGGACAGATCAATACTGTTTGTCCGGGACAAACACTTACTTATAGCATTGCTTCCGATTCTATCGCTCAGGAATACAACTGGATCATTCCATCGCACATGTCAATTGTGTCCGGTGCGAACACATCGACAATTCAGGTGTTGGTTGATACTGGATTCGTATGGGGTTATCTGAGAGCTTCTAAATCGAATTGCAGAGGAATTTCTGCTCAGTATGTGATTGCAGTTTATTCTGCACCTGCTAAACCCGGATCAGTTACGGGAGCTGCTGTTGGTGCTTGTTCGAATGGTACATATACCTATTCTTTCGCACCGGTTCCCGGAGCTACATCATATACATGGTATGCTCCACAAGGATGCGTGATCACTTCACCTGCCAGTTCAGGAAACCCGCTGACAACTTCAGCATCAACAGTTGATATTACTTTCCCTGCAAACTTTGTGTTCGGAACCTTATACATTACTTCTAATAGCGGCTGCAATTCAAGTGAACTACGTGAAATGCAGGTTCGATCACTTCCTCAAAAACCCGGCGCTATCAGCGGACCGTTTTATGGAGTTTGTCAGTCGAACAGCGTGATGTATAGAATCGATTCAGTTGCCGGAGCTACATCTTACAACTGGAATTTCAATAGCAGCTTAGTTGTTGTACATGGCAACGGAAATGATACGATCACAGTTGACTTCTTACCGGGATTCGATCATGCTACTCTTTGTCTGACGGCAGACAATGCCTGTGGAAGCAGTATTGCCCGTTGCGGAGTTGTATTTGCCCGTCCACAGATCTGCCGTGAAATACAAGGACCAACAGGAGCTTGTAACTCTATACCTTCAACGAGTATTGCTTTTTATCAGGTCGATTCATTGTATGGTGCGACTAACTATGTATGGAATGTTCCTCTGGGAGCTACTATCATAGCTGGACAAGGTACGACTGAGATCACTGTTGATTATATGGGTGCATCGAGTGGTAATATTTCTGTTACTGCAGAAAATACCTGTGGAATTAGTCCGGAAAGAAATCTGAGTATCGTTGTTAATCCTTGTAGAATTAACAGCAGAGGCGAGGTGGTATATACAACAGAGTTTTCTGCTTTCCCAAATCCAGCTACGACTGAATTTACGATTCGCTTTGAATCACTAAAAAATACTGATTACACAATTCGCATTCTGGATATTACAGGACGAACAGTTGTATCAAGAAACCGATATGCAAATACCGGTACCAACAATGAAATTTTCAATGTATCCGATCTGCCACGAGGAATTTATCTGGCTGAGCTGGATCTGGACAACGACAAACAATTTATAAAAGTCGTTGTGAAATAAAGACAGGTTTTTTTGGTTAGACGAGAAGCCCCGTTTGGTAATACCGGCGGGGTTTTCTTTGACCGGGATTTTTGACCAGGATTTATCGGATTTATGGATTTTCGGGATTGAACCCATGGTCGAATTACCAGAAGTATATTTTCCGTCATCTTACTAAGTATAGTTTTTTTCCCGCAGATTCCGCAGATTAAGGCGCAGATAAGTTCGCAGATCCGACCTTAATGAATTTAAGTTTACAACGGTTCATACATTACTTGAAAATAAATAAAGAGTAAATCTGTATTTGCAAGTTAAGAAACACAAATCTGCGATTTATCTGCGTCTTAATCTGCGGGAAAAAACACACTGCACATTTCACCCATGATATTTCATTCTAATATAGTTCTCTGCGGATTTTCTGCCTACTCTGCGCTCCCGATAGCAATTTGGATCTAAGCTTACTCTCTTTATTACAATCGTCAATTTGAAATGAACACCTTTTTATTAATAGATCTTTCATCTATTATGAGATTGACAAAGTAGATACCTGATGAAAAGTTATCAGTGTTAATCGAAAATGAACTTCCTTCTGACAAATTTATATTTTCGGAAAGAATTATTTTTCCACTTAAATCTGAAACTGAATATGCAACATTTCTTGACTGAAGGAAATTTATTTCAATATTTAATTCCTCACTTGCGGGATTTGGAAAAATAGAAAAATCGGCAAGAAAATTTTCTGTGGTTGTGCTTGGCAAACAATCAGTGTAGAAAACTGGGCCGGGAGATTCAATGAGATTAGAATTTCCTGCTGCAAAGGTAAGAGGAAATGCTTGAAGCGGTGATGAAGCTAGAGGTAGCGTAGTAAAGATCCAACCAGAAGTATCACTTTGCGTTCCGGAGTTAATCACATTACATGAACTACTGTCCATTAAAATAAAACCGTCATTTGTCAGAAGTATTTTCTGATTTCCAATTGATGATATTCCTGGATTAGCTAAATCTCCGAGAATTAAGTCATAATTCGAATAGGAAGTTCCGCTAGAATACATTGAAAAGAAACCATATTCAAAACATGTTTTTTCTACATAAATTGAATTATTGTTTAATACCATTACACCTGGTCCACCTCTTGATGCCCATAAAACATTCCCTGCAGGATCAATTTCTAACGTCTTGAATCGTATACATGAATGCCATGTGCCATTACTAATTGAGAAAATAACATTCCCGTTTTTGAGAAGGATGTTTTTTGCACTTACTCTTGTAAAAAAAACTTCACTGTTGCCTTCGTAGTAAAACACCTTCCAAATAATTGTTGTTAGACTTGAATCTATATTCATTCCAAAGTTTTTGCATTCGTTATCAACGTTGTTATATTCGACACCAGTGAGAAATAGACTACCATCCTGCATTACTATCGGTGCACTATAAGATCCGCTAGCCTCCACAGGTAAACTTTTGTAAACATTCCCGGAAGAATCTGCAACTAACAATGTACCATATTCCGGACTCCTAATTAGGGGATCATATTCAGCAGCAATGGTTAATTTATCAGGTCCGACAAATGAGAGGGAGGTAAACTTCCAAGTGGTGCTATCTTCATGATAGGATTTCTGCCATATCAGATTCCCTTCAAGATCAAATTTAACTAGCAATCCCTTAGAAAAATTATTCGTATCAGTCAATGCACCCGCAACTAGGATCATTGATGAATCAAAATTAAATGTTAGTTGAGTGAAAACTACATTTAAACTATCATTAAATTTTTTCGACCATAATACATCACCATCCGAATTTATTCGAAGCAAAATACCTGATGTAGGTGCAGACATAGTTTGTCCGGCAATTATTACCGTTGAATCATTATCACTGATAATAGATGTGAAGTTTAAGTTTCCGGATATCGATCTTTTAAAGATATCGTTGGCGGATAGATTGAGGGAAACAAGCAGTAACAAACAATATAGAACAGTTTTCATGTTTTAAAATATGGATCAATCTACATATTTCCTTCGAAATAGCAATTTTAACTAAAAAAACCACTATTGTTAAGAAATAGTAATCTCAAGATTATATTTTCGCCGGGTTCTGGCATGCTTTTACAATCAAATTCACATGTTCGTCCCATTGTTTAAGGCTGTTTACCAAACATAATTGAACAACCACCGTGCATGGGGCTACATTTGAGAACTATTCAAAAACAAAAAACACGTAAACAAAATGAGCACTAACGAAATTCAAAATCTGGTTTTTCACCAAGGACACTTTACATTTACTGACGGAAAAAAGAATTCAGGAATGATCGTAGCACGTTATAACATTATCGATGCAAAGATCGAATACTACTTGATTCCGGAAGAGAATATTTTAGCATATCAGGCTGCACGTTCGCATGCTGAACCGAATGCACACAAAAGTCTGGGAGCTAATATCGATATCCAGGATATTATCCAGGCTAAACTTGCAGCATAATGAAAAGGTACACCATCTACAACAAGTTGTTTATCGTCTTCTGCGTAGCGTTGATCGCATTGATTGCGTGGAAAGCACCGCATGAGAAGGAGAACAAATCTTCTAAGAAGCAGAACATAGAAGGAGTACAGGACGATAACCGGTAATTAATTTGGGATAAAAAGAAGAACCCCTCTGTAATGGAGGGGTTCACCATTAAGATTAATGGATTGTAGGATTATTAGTAATGGGCTTTGCCGAGTTAACGGATGATTTTTGACTGGTATTTAATTGATTTCGGGATAACTGGGGAAATATTTTTACCGGGCCGGGATTAAAGAGATTTCGGGATTACAGCAATAACAATTTACTTAGTTATTCAACATAACCGGCATTACCAGCATTAGGATATCTTCACTTTCATTTTCTGAATTTGCTGGGACTAAAATTCCGGCACGGTTGGGTGCAGACATTTCTATTGTTACATTTTCAAATTCTAAGTTGCTGAGCATATCGCTTAGGAAACGTGCATTGAAACCAATTTCCATATCTTCTCCTTCATACTGACATGAAAGTCTTTCATTAGCCTCATTGGCAAAATCAAGATCTTCTGCACTGATCTGTAATTCACTTCCTGCAACTTTTAAACGAACCTGATGTGTAGTTTTATTTGAGAATATTGAAACTCGTCGCACAGAATTCAAAAGCGCCGAACGTGAGATCGTAAGTTTATTCGGATTGTCAACTGGAATAACTGCTTCGTAATTCGGATACCGTCCATCTATCAAGCGGCAGATCAATGAATGGTTGGCAAACTGAAATAGGATATTACTTTCGTTGTAATTGATGTTGACGATCTCTTCAGAATCCGCCATAATATTCTTCAAAAGATTCAATGGCTTTTTAGGAACGATCAAAGCTCCTTCGCCACTTGCTTTTGCGTCAGTCCGACGATAACGAACCAATTTGTGTGCATCAGTTGCAACAAATGTGATATTCTCTTTGCTTAACTGAAAAAATACACCTGACATAACAGGACGCAGTTCATCATTGCCTGTAGCAAAAAGAGTCTTATTTATTGCATTCTGTAAAATTGATGTACTTAATTTTAAGGTCTTAGCTCCATCCATTGCCGGAACTCTCGGAAATTCTTCAGCATCAAAACCGGTAAGTTTATATTTCCCAAAATCAGATACTATTTCTATTCCTAACGTTTTTTCATCAACTAAAAAAGTCAACGGCTGCTCAGGAAATGTTTTTAGTGTATCCAATAAGATCTTTGCAGGTACAGCAATTTTTCCACCTTGCTTTCCTTCAGTCAACTGTATGCTGGTTGTCATTGTGGACTCCAGATCAGAGGCTGAAACCGTTAGCGTCCCCTTATCAACAACAAAAAGAAAATTGTTAAGTATTGGTAGTGGATTACTGGAGTTCAAAACACCACTGATCTGCTGTAAATGCTTCATCAATGTTGTACTCGATACAATAAATTTCATTTTGTGAGTGTATTTGTTTGTGTTTCAATATATAACAGAAGAACAAGCAATTTGCTTTTCAGCTTTTGCTTCAGTCACAAACCTACATATTCGCCTTTAACTGCCAAAGAAAATAATCCGCCAAAAGCAACTAAATATCAACATTAAAGCGGGAAATTTATGCTATTTCCTCATCGGCGATGGATTTCGATTCAGATCAAAATCCATCTTTCTTCTGAATAATTTGCTGATCGTTCCCTGCTGTATAAAAACCAGAATATTATCAGGCTGCAGATATCCGTAAATTCTATCCACATCATATTTCAGCTTTCCCCCTGTAGAATCTAATTGTGTCATCGAATTAGTAGCTAAAGGCATTGGAAAAATATAAAGTTCTTTCTTTTTATTTTGTTTGTCGATAATTGTGAAAGTGATCGATGGTGGAGTTGCAAGTAATGAATCTATTCCGGATTTATTCTTGTCTGTTACTTCTGTTTCATAATAGATCGTTGAATACAAATTAAGATAATTATCAACGCCAATGGTATCAACATTTGAAAGAGGAGTAGTGCCATCGGGAGCAGAAACTTTCTTACCTCTACTCAAATCAATCAAAAAAGAATTTTGTGAAAAATTTGCATACTCAAGTTTTAAAGAAGAAATATTTTCCGGCTGATATGTAAACAATGCCGGATTTTTCCAATTGACTTCTTTCGGACTGTATCTCGGTGTAAGATACCCGTTAAATCCGGGAATGTGAGTGATGAATGGAGAACTGGAATTTTCAATGATCATAAATGTTCCTAATACATCTTCTGTTTGTCCACCGATATAATAAACTTTCTCAGGTTTGTCTTTACCGTTCAGATAGATCTCACATTTGATACCATTGCTTGCAATGTTTTTTATCACATTGTTGTAAGCTGACTTTGCAACTTTTGTTCTGATATCAACTTTATAGATCACTTCAAGCAAATTGAGAATATTTGATCTTCGAACAGAAAATTCATCATTCAATTTCCATTCTTTGTCTGATCCGCGCGTAAGCGTGATTGCGCTTCCATCTTTATCGGCCAGATATATTTTGGTAATTGCTGCTGTATCTTTTATTGCAAAATCTCTAAGCTCTTCCTTGACTGTACTGTATTTAGTTTTGTAAATATAAAAAACGGTAATACCTGCCAGAACAACAAAAATCAGGAGGAGAGTCTTATTATTTTTCATCTTATTAATTCTTAATTTGTAAATTTTCGTTTTCTGATGAATGTAAATATTATTCCAAAAACGATGATAAGAAAAGTAGGCAGCACTACATTCAGCCATTGTATGAATTGAGGTGATTCTATCTTTGCCGGATCAAGTAAACGCATTCTGATCTCTTTTGAACGTAGTTCAAGCACAGCATCATTATCGCATAAATAATCAATGCAATTTAAAACGAAACTCTTATTGCCAAATGTCTGTCGTGTGAAACGATCATAGCCCAGAGGGTAAACATTTCCTTTTTTACTTACATAGCTGGCAATAACATCACCGTCACTTACAACTATCATTTTAGTTTTCTCGCTTTTTTCTTTGAAACTGATTTCTTTCGAATTTAAAATAGCTGATGGTAATCTATTCTGATAATTGGAGCTGAAGTTTCCTTCCAATAAAACAGCGATAGGAATATTTCTTCTGTTGAACATCATCGGATCAGCTTTGTCGCGAAGTATATTCAGACTTACACGTGCCGGAGCCATTTGTAACCGACTTAGTTTTGACGAAGTAAGTAGAACTGTTTTGGTGACATTTTCTGTCTCAATTGTATCGATCGAACTTGCAAACTCTGTCTTGACCATATTCAGATTTTTCACGATCGGATTTCTACTTTCAGCCGAAAGCAAAGGATAATAATACCACGGAAATATTTCCTGCTTCGGCTGATTTCCTACATAACCTGTTACAACCGGAATAGGAGCAGCCTGCATGTCCATTACGAAGTCGTTATTGATCCGCACACCATACCTGAAAAGCATATCGTCGATGTTCAATTCATACGGTATAGAAACAGTCGTATTTCTTTTTTCAAGACTGTCCATATTCATCGCCATCTTATCGATCAACCAAAGTATCCGCCCGCCTTTCATAATAAACTGATCGATTATAAATTTATCTTTTTCATCAAATGCAGTATCGGGTTTTGCTATGATCAGTAATTTGTAATTGTTTAATGCATCCAGTTTACCGGCAATCTTCACAGTGTCGACCAGATAAAAATCACTTAAACCATTTGCTGCATCTGAGATCTGTTTTGTCGGTAATTCATTCTGTCCTCTCAGAAATGCAATTGAAGTGGATTTCTGACGCGAAATCTTTCTCAGCACATTGCTGATCTCGTATTCAAGATTTTCAATGGAATTATTCAGCATGACATCTGAGTTGCCACCGAATTTACTTTTCAGGATCTGCATTGGAATTTCCAGACTTCTGTAATTCACAATTGCTCCGGGAAATATGATCTTCTGACTTTGCTGGCCTTTATCGCTTTCTTCCAAGTTGGTGGGAAAGAGACCTTTTTCTGCAAGCTGTTTATACAATTCAACTCGTTGCTTTTCATCCGGATTTCCTGATGGGTCGATGAATTCGTATTCTATATTGTCATCAGAATAGATCCTGAATTCATCGAGCATTTCTTTTAAAGAATTTTTCAATTTCAAAAATCCCGGTGGAAGATCTCCTTCAAGATAGACTTTGAAATAAACAATGTCATCAAGTTCTCTTGCAAGTTCTTTGGAAGACTCCGATAATGAATAGCGATTTTCCTGAGTCATATCAAAACGCTCAAAGGCAAACTGCGCAATTATATTGATCAATACCAGGATACCGAACAAAAGGAACAGCCGGATTATACTTTGCCGTTTAGCATTCCTGCCTGGTTGTTTCATTTCTTTTACCATTTGCGCTTTTCAAGAATAAAACGGGTTGAATAAATAAAGAGAAGCGTCAGGGAAATAAAATAAACAACATCGCGTGTATCGATCACACCTCTGCTCAACGAACCATAATGGCTGCTTATGCCAAGTCCTGCAAGTATATTTCCCA
>JAYUWA010000478.1:0-3783 GCA_043753795.1 Bacteroidota bacterium
AACTTTTACCAAAAGCTTTTGCAGTGATGAAAGAAACTGCACGAAGATTCACAAATAATGAATCATTAACTGTTACTGCTTTTCAACATGACAGAGATCTTGCTGCAAAAAAAGATAATGTAAAGATCGATGGCGATAAAGCCATCTGGAAAAATTCATGGACAGCTGCCGGAACAACGGTTACATGGAATATGATCCACTACGATGTTCAGCTTATCGGTGGTAGTGTTCTTCACTCCGGAAAAATTTCGGAAATGGCGACCGGTGAAGGAAAGACTCTTGTTGCAACATTGCCAATCTATCTGAACGCCCTGGCCGGACAAGGTGTGCATATAGTAACTGTCAACGATTACCTCGCTAAACGTGACTCTGAATGGAACGGACCAATATTTGAATTTTTAGGTCTCACCGTGGATTGTATCGATAAACACGAACCAAATTCTGATGATCGTCGTCGCGCATATGCAGCCGACATTACTTACGGTACGAATAACGAATTTGGTTTCGATTATCTCCGTGATAATATGGCGCGAGCTGCTGAAGATATGGTTCAGCGCGGACATCATTATGCAATTGTCGATGAGGTCGATTCAGTTTTGATTGATGATGCCCGTACTCCACTTATCATTTCCGGTCCGACTCCAAAAGGTGATCACCACGAATTTGATATTTATAAACCAAAAGTTGAATTGCTAATAAAAGCGCAACGGGATTATGTTAATTCGATCATCTCCGATGCACGTAAATTTATAGCAGAGAAAAAAGATAAAGAAGCCGGACTTGCACTTTTCCGTGCACATCGTGGACTTCCGAAAAACAAAGCGCTTATAAAATTGCTTGGTGAACAAGGTGTATCAGGAATGATGCGCAGCACAGAAAATTTCTATCTGCAGGATCAACAGAAAGAAATGCACAAGGCTGATGAACCTTTGTTTTTCACGATTGACGAAAAAAATAATACTATTGAACTTACCGAAAAAGGTGTTGAATTAATTTCTTCTTCAAGTGAAGACAAGAATTTCTTCATCATGCCTGATGTAGGTTCTTTGATGTTAGATATTGATAAGAATAGTGAATCACCTGAAGACAGAATTACGCGCAAAGATGAATTGATGCGTGATTACTCGATCAAGTCAGAACGTATTCATACAGTAAACCAATTACTGAAAGCCTATACTCTCTTTGATAAGGATATTGAGTACATCATCGCTGATGGAAAGATCAAACTTGTAGACGAACAGACAGGCCGTGTAATGGAAGGCCGACGTTATTCCGATGGATTACACCAGGCAATTGAAGCGAAAGAAAATGTAAAGATTGAAGCATCAACTCAAACCTATGCGACGATCACTTTGCAGAATTATTTCCGGATGTATCACAAACTTGCCGGTATGACCGGTACTGCAGAAACGGAAGCTCAGGAACTCTGGTCGATCTATAAACTTGAAGTTGTTTCTATTCCAACCAACCGTTCAATCGTAAGAAAAGATCACGAAGATAAAGTCTACAAGACCAAGCGTGAAAAATACAATGCTGTGATCGAAGAGATCGAAGCATTGGTAAAAGCAGGTCGTCCGGTACTAGTAGGTACTACAAATGTTGAAACTTCGGAATTACTAAGCCGGATGTTGAAACTTCGGAACATAAAACACAATGTACTGAATGCAAAACTTCACCAGCGTGAAGCACAGATCGTACAGGAAGCCGGTTATGCAGGAACTGTAACGATTGCCACCAACATGGCTGGTCGTGGTACCGATATCAAACTAGGTGAAGGTGTAAAAGAAGCCGGCGGACTTGCAATCGTTGGTACTGAAAAGCACGAATCCCGTCGTGTCGATCGTCAGTTAAGAGGTCGTGCCGGTCGTCAGGGTGACCCCGGTTCTTCTCAGTTCTATGTTTCTCTGGAAGATGATCTGATGCGTATGTTTGGCTCAGAACGGATCATGAAACTCATGGACAAAATGGGTATCGAAGAAGGTGAAGTGATCCAGCATAGTATGATCACATCTTCAATCGAAAGAGCACAGCGTAAAGTTGAGGAAAACAACTTCGGAGTACGTAAGCGTTTGATTGAATACGATGATGTAATGAATTCTCAGCGTGAAGTGATCTATACAAAACGTCGTCATGCTATTTTTGGAGAACGATTAAGTATCGACATCAACAATATGCTTTACGATACTGTTGAGAGTCTTGTAAACACTTATCATGAAGATCAGGATTATGATACATTGAAACTTGATTTGATCAGAATTCTGTCAATTGAATTACCTGTTTCACGTGAAGAGTTTGCCGGAAAAAAACCGGATGAAACAATAGAAAAAACTTTCGCAGAAGCGCAACGTTTTTACAAACATAAATCAAATGTATTGGTTGAAAGGATGCTTCCTTTCATCAACGAAGTGAATACCAATCAGGGTGAGACGATAAAGAATATTGTCATTCCATTCAGTGATGGACTTCGTACAATTCAGGTTATCGCCAATCTCAAAAAATCATTTGAATCACATGGTCGTGAAGTTGTCGCTTCCTTTGAAAAACTGATCATTGCCGCTTTGATCGATGATGCATGGAAAGAACATCTTCGTGAAATGGATGACTTAAAACAATCTGTTCAGAATGCTGTTTACGAACAAAAAGATCCATTACTTATTTACAAGTTTGAGTCGTTCAAACTGTTTAAAGAAATGATGGACCGTACAAATAAAGAGATCGTTGCATTCTTATTCAAGGGCGTCATCCCACAACAAGATCCGAATCAGGTGCGTGAAGCTAAACTTCCACCGAAGCAGGACTTAAGAAACGTAAGTGCTAACCGATCCGACACAAGCACATCAACATCAACAGCACAAAGACCAAGCGGAATGCCACCCGGAGCAATGCCTCAAGGCGGACCGCCGCCACCAAAAATTCAACCTGTCCGTGTCGAACAAAAGATCAACAGAAATGATCCTTGTCCGTGCGGTAGTGGGAAGAAGTATAAGAGTTGTCATGGGGCGAATGCTTCTTAACGAATAACGAATAGTGAATTATGAAGGCACAACAACCTGTTTGACGGGATGTTGGGTTTTTTCCTCCAAAATATCAAATGGAAAAATTTAATCCGCTCTAACTAAAATTTTATACCCTAAGCTAGTGTTACCATTTTGCAATTGAATAATATTTACTCCAAAGGTGTTTTTAATATCTAAAGTAAAAGTATTCTTCCCTTTTATACACATCAATTTTTCATTCAATATCTCTTGACCAAGCAGATTGTAAATGTGAATAATTGATTCTTCATTCTTTTTTGAAACAAAAGAAATGGATATCTGCCCTTCATTGATCGAATATTTAAAATCAATTTCATCTTTGCTAATTTCATTCGTAGAAATAGGACTTTCATTCAACTTAACAAGCCATAGATCTTTTCCTCCATGATTTCCTGACACATCTCCATCATTCGATTCTGTCATTCCTGTGAAGACAGGAAATCCATCCGGTGTTAATGCAATAGAATAGCCAATGTCAGAACCGGTACCTCCATAGCATTGACTCCATAAATAATTTCCTAGTGAATCTGTTCTTACAATGAAAACATCATTACTTCCATGATTTGATGCCGCTTGTCCAGTCGTTCCATTTGTTAATCCACACATTAAAATATCGCCGTTTTGAGCAAGTGCAATTGAATATGGAATGTCAATACCTGTGCTACCGTAACAATTTTGCCAAATGAGATTACCTAGTCAATCCTCAAAAAGTCCTGAAACCCTCGTCTATCAACAGTTTTGATTGATA
>JAYUWA010000479.1:0-3772 GCA_043753795.1 Bacteroidota bacterium
AACTCTTGATTTGAGATTGTCTCAGTTTGTATTTTTTATCCTTCAATGATCAATTGTTATAAGCTTAGTTTGCTTTTCAACAGGATCAAATAATCTAAATTTTAATTTAAGAAAAAATGAATTACAATAAAATTGTATTTGTAGTTCTTTTCGTCCTCGCCGCAAATACTGCGGAAGCTCACAACCTAATTAGAGGAAATGTCAGCGAAGCAGGAGAAAAGAAAATTCCGATTGCCGGAGCCGGGATCTTTTTCCCAGGACAAAATGCCGGTACCCGAACTGATTCATTAGGGAATTTTGTGATCGATGTTCATGCAAACCTTCCATTTACTATGGTTGTAAGTATGCTCGGGTTCAAATCAGATACATCATTTGTTACTGATATCACTTTTAAAACAGTTTCACTTCAGAAAAACAAAGAGTTAAAAGAAGTTGAAATAACAGCGAAACGGGAAGATCTGGTGATCTCTACCATGCAGCCAATAAATACTCAGAAAATTACGGAAGGCGAATTGTTGAAAGCTGCATGTTGTAACTTGTCTGAAGCATTTGAAACCAATCCAACCATTAACGTAGCATACAAGGATGCTGTAACCGGGGCGAAGGAAATTCAACTCCTGGGACTGTCAGGAATTTACTCACAACTTCTGACAGAGAACATTCCAAATATGCAGAGTATTGCAGGAATTTATGGACTAACTTTTATTCCCGGGCCATGGATGGAATCCATTCAATTAACAAAAGGAAGTGGTTCTGTTTTGAATGGCTATGAATCTACAACAGGATTGATCAATGTTGAATTCAAAAAACCCATGGAGAATGCTACACCAAAGTTTTATCTGAATTTATTTTCAGATGAAAAAGCTGCATTCGAAATAAATACTTTTTATAAGAAAAAGTTTAGTTCAAAAATTGGTACAATGTTGTTGGCGCATGGTCGATATATGAATACTGCTGATGACATGAACGATGATGGTTTTATGGATATGCCAATGGGAAAACAGGTCAATCTGTATAACAGATGGCATTTTCAATTCGGTAATCGCATCGAAATGCAGTTAGGCTTAAAATTCCTTGCAGATAATCTCGACGGTGGGCAGATAGATGCAACAGAAAACCATAGTCAGATCATAAACCCGGATCAGGTCTACAGAACGAATGTTGATACCAAGAGGGGAGAGGCCTATGCGAAATTGGGAATCGTTTATCCTAAACGTCCTCTAATGAGTATTGGAAACATTGCGCAATTCGTGTATCATGACATGAACTCCAATTTTGGTCTAAAGACTTATGATGCACGAAACAGATCATTTTACTATCAGGGGATCTTTCAAAATTATTTCGTGAAAGAAAAACATCAATATAGAGCCGGAGTAACATTCAGAATGAATGAAGTCCGGCAAGTATTTCTAGGGGATGATTTTGAAATTATTGAAAATATTCCCGGAGTGTTTTTTGAATATACTTACAATGCGCTAAATAAGTTTACAATGATTCTCGGCGCGCGCGAAGATTATCATTTTGATGATGACTGGGTTCTTACGTCACGAATTCATTTGAAATATAATTTCTCCGACAATTCAATTGTGAGAATGAGTGCTGGTAGCAGTTATCGCAGACCGTACTTCATTGCTGATCACATTTCAATTCTTGCAACCTCAAGAAATATCGTTCTTAACGAAACGACAAAAGCAGAACGTGCATGGAATTATGGCGTGAACTTCACACAGAAATTTGTCGTGAATGAAAAAGATTATTCATTTTCATTTGATGCTTACCGGACCGATTTTTCTCAACAACTTGTGATGGATGTATACTCTGATTCAACTCAAATCAGCTTCTATAATCTGGAAGGCGAATCATTTAGCAATAGCCTTCAGGCAGCATTCACTGCTGAGCTGATCGAAGATCTTGAATTCCGGATTGCATATAAGTTTGATGATGTTAAATCTTCATATAAAGGCGTCTTACGCGAGGTTCCATTGGTAACGCGAAGCAGAGGATTAATGAACTTGTCATATGACCTTGCACGTCACCATTGGAAATTTAATTATACCTTAGTGTATGAAGGACAAAAAGCATTGCAATTTGTATATCTGCCTGAAAATGGAAACAGAGATACACGTTCACCTGATTTCTTTACAATGAATTTCCAAGCGACAAAAGAATTCAAACGTTTTGAGATTTATGGTGGTGCAGAGAATATCTTGGATTTTAGACAGAAAGTTCCCATCATTAATTCATTCGAGCCATTTGGTGATAAATTTGATGCAACAAATATCTGGGGACCCATTGCAGGGAGAAGAATTTATTTGGGGTTGAGGTTTTCGATACGATAGGGTTTAGAATGAAGAATGCAGAATGAAAAGTGAAAAATATTCGGATAGCTATTTGCAAAGAAATAAAATATAAAATATAAAATGAAAAAACTCCTTATACTACTTGCTTTTGTCATTTCAACAAATGTAAAAGCTCAAACTGATTCAATCAGTATAAAAACATCTGCAGTATGCGGAACATGTAAAGAGACCATTGAGCATGATCTTTCTTTTGTAAAAGGAATAATCAGCTCGTCTTTAGATGTTAAATCACAGCAGCTAGCTGTTGTTTACGATTCAAAAAAGATAGATGCCGTACAGATCAGAAATGAAGTAGCGAAGATCGGTTACAATGCTGATTCAGTTATGGCAGATCCGAAAGCATTCAAACGTTTGCCTGAATGCTGCAAGAAGCCGCACAACGAATAAGTAATAATTTATTTACCAAATACTTTTTCGCCATTTACATAAGTAGCGACAACTTTGGTATTTAATATTTCCTTCTCGTCAATTTTCATAATATCCTGATCAAGGATCACCAGGTCTGCAAATTTGCCTTCCTCAAGTGATCCTTTTTCTTCTTCTTCAAAATTTGCATAGGCGGCCATTATTGTCATTGCCCGTAATGCATCTTTTCTTTTGATTCTTTCTCCCATAAGAAATCCTCCATCAGGAAAATCATGATGGTCTCTTCTATAGATTGCAGCATAAAAAGTATTCAGCGGATTAATTTCTTCAACAGGAAAATCAGTTCCAAATGCCATCATTCCCATTGCTTCGTCTTTTAGAGATTTGTAAGCGTAAGCATACGGCATTCGTTCTTTTCCGATTCGTTCTTCAACCCAATACATATCGCTGGTAGCGTGAGTAGGTTGGACGGAAGGAATGATATTGCAAGTTGCAAAAAGCTTTCTGTCTTTTTCATCAACAACCTGACAATGTTCTATCCGCCATCTTTTATTATTTTCAGGACTGAGATGATCTTTATAAATATTGAGGATCACTTTATTTGCTGAATCACCAATTGCATGTGCACAAAGCTGAAATCCATTTTCAAGAGCTTCGTCTGCGAGATCATTCATGTATTTCTCTGAATAAAGCATAAAACCAAAATGACCTTTTTGATCGGAGTATTCTTGTTTCATACAAGCACCACGTGAACCAAGTGCGCCATCAGCATACAATTTTATCGCACGTACATTCATTCTGTCATTTTTATACGGGCCATGCTTAACAAAATGTTTTATCGATGCCGGATCATTTGAGATCATTGCATAGATCCTCATTTTCAATTTCCCTGATTGCTGCATTTTATGGAGTGCAATAATAGTATCTTTCCCAATGCCTGCGTCATCAACCGTTGTTATTCCAACTTCAAAACAATTTGCTTGTGCTTTGAGAATTGACTCCTCAATAAGTTGATCAGAGAATGGCGGAATTTTGTTTCTTACTGC